>DAOWBD010000184.1 GCA_030634235.1 Candidatus Omnitrophota bacterium
GACCCCCGAGACGAACAAATGGGTCAACCCTAAATACGCGGTCAAGGACACCCCGCAGGAGCAGCTGAAGGTTGGGATGGACCTCTATCAAGAAAAAGAATACAAGGAAGCGATTCGGGAGTTTGAAAAACTTATTAAACATTACCCGCGCGCGCGGCAGACTCCGGACGCGCAGTTTACCATCGGAAGATGTTATGAGGATCAGGGTGGACTGTACCGAGCGTTCAAGGAATACCAGATCGTCGTCGACAAATATCCGTTCAGCGAGCTTTCGGCGGACATTGTTCAGAAGCAATACGACATCGGCATAAGGCTTTTGGATGGTGAGAGCAAGGGCAACGGTTTTCTCGGCGCGTTTACCGGAAGCGAGTATGACGTCATTGATGTTTTCAAGGCCGTGATCAAGAACGCGCCTTATGGAGATCTCGCGGCGCCGGCGCAATATAAGATTGGTCTGTATTTGCTCGAGAAGCGTCTTTACCAGGAAGCCCGGGACGAATTTGAAAAGGTCATCAACGATTATCCTGATAACGAATGGGCGAAAGCGGCGAAATATCAGATCGCGATGACCGATGCCGAGCGCTCAACGGGTGCGGAGTATGACCAGAAGGTCACGCAGGCCGCCATCGAAGAGTTCAATGACTTTGTCGAGACCTATCCGGAAGCGGAACTCTCGCAGGAGGCCAAGGAGCAGATCCGGAACCTGAGGGAAAAAGAAGCCGCGAACAGCTATCAAGTGGCCCAGTTTTATGAAAAACAAAAGAATTATAAAGCGGCGAAAATCTATTATCAGGCTGTTGTCGACGATTTCGGGAATTCCTCCTGGTCATCGAAGGCCCTCAATAAGATCCGTGAAATGAGCGGGAAGGAATAGTGAGAATGATGACACAAGATCGAGATGTAAGGGGTAAGAAATTCTATTTTTCACTGTGTGCTTTTGCGCTCTTGTGTTCCTGTCTTCTTTTCTCCGGTTGCGGATACACTACTAGCTCGATGTTGCCCAAAAGCATCAAGACGATCCGCGTGGAGCCCTTCAAGAATAGCATTGATTTCGCGACCGGAACAAGCCGCAATCTTTATCTTCCTTTGCTTGAGGTCCAGGCGCGCAATGCCGTTATCGACCGGTTCGTGTTCGACGGGAATCTCAAGGTTGTCGAGCTGCATGAGGCGGATCTCATTTTGAGCGGCGAGTTAATCAGCTACGAGCGTTCTGGATTGCGTTTCACGGATGATGACGATGTCGAGGAATACCGTGTGCATGTGACCGTTTCGTTCAAATTGATCAAGGCAAAGTCCGAGGAAGTTTCCTGGATAGAACCGGGCTTTGTAGGGGAAACGACTTATTTTGTAAGCGGCCCTTCAGTGACGACCGAAGAGTCGGCTGTTGATGAGGCTCTCCTTGATCTTGCCCGCCGCATCGTCGAGAGGACGATCGAAGATTGGTAGCCTGGTTAGTGGTTAATTGTGAATGGTTAACGGTGAACGGTAACAAAAGCTCCTAATAGCCTGGACCATCAACGATTAACCATTTGCTATTTATGAACATCTATTATTATCTACTCAAATGATCTATCTTTTATTGGGGGAGGACAGGCCAGCGAAGGATCGGAAAGTCAACGAGATAAAGATCTCCTGCCTGCCTTCCGACGATGCCCGCAAGCTTGATTACGAACTTCTGCATGCCATAAAACTGGATCCCGTCGTGCTCAAAAAGGCTATTCTCGCCCTCCCCGCCGTCGCTAAAAGCCGCCTTATTCTTATCCGCACCGCCGAAAAACTCAGCGCGCATAATCAGGAAATTATTTCAGATTTTATCCGGTCGGGCGATGAGCATGCGGTGCTGATCCTTGATTCGGATGAGTCCGCTTTAAAAGGGGGGTTCGCCCGCGATGTGATGGCTGTCGCGGAAGTAACACGCTTCGGACGAAGGGGAAAAAAGAATGATATCTGGGGCGTGACGGGGGCCATTGAGGCGCGCGATTCCGGCGAGGCATTAAAAATTCTCGATACA
>DAOWBD010000084.1 GCA_030634235.1 Candidatus Omnitrophota bacterium
ATAAGGTCAAGATGGTTGTTGTTGCCTGCAATTCGTCGTCGAGTTATGCGCTTGAAACGCTAAGGAAGAATTTCCGCGTGCCGGTTGTCGGGGTTATTCATCCGGGAGCGAAAAAGGCGGTGGCCCTGACAAAGAACAAGAACGTGGGTGTGATCGCGACTTCGGCAACGGTGGCAAGCGGCGAATATGTCTGGACCATCAAGGGCTATGAAAAGAGCGTCAAGGTTTTCGCGAAGGCCTGTCCGCTGTTCGTTCCCCTGGCGGAAGAGGGATGGTTCCATAAGCCGGTGACGGTTAATGTCGCGAAGGAATATTTGGCGCCGTTAAGGAAGAAGGACATTGATGTCTTGATCCTTGGGTGCACGCATTATCCTCTTTTAAAATGGGCCCTTCAGAAAGCTATCGGGGAGAAAGTCGTGCTGGTCGATTCGGCAAAAGAAGTGGCCCGTAACGTCAAGGAGCTTTTGACAGCGTCGGGAAAAAGGAAGGCTTCAGCGCGTAAGCCGCAGTATAAATTTTTGATCAGTGACCGGCCCCAGGAATTCAAAAGAATCGCCAAGAACTTTCTGGGCCGCGAAATAAAACATATTACAGAGGTGTAGACATGTTTGAACTATCTGTCAGGGGCGACATCGCCGCGGCTCATTTTATTGAAGGGCATCAGGGCAAATGCAAAAACCTCCACGGGCACACGTGGAAGATTGAAGTAACGGTCGAAAGCAACCGGCTCAATGACCTCGGCATGGTCGCGGACTTCACTGTTCTTAAAAAGAAACTCGCGGAGGTTTTGGCTCCCATCGATCATGTCTGCTTAAATGAACTTCCCTGCTTTCAAGAGAAGATCCCGACGACGGAGAATATTGCCCAATATATTTACACGCATCTTAAGGAGGCGGTCGCGCCGCTGGGGGTCAAGGAAGTTCGGGCCTGGGAGTCGGACACGTCGAGCGTCACGTACAGCGAATGAAAAAAGCCGTTATCCTATTATCGGGGGGCCTTGATTCAGCGACGATCCTTTATGATGCGAAGAGGAAAGGCTTTACGCCGTATTGTCTGATCTTCGAGTACGGGCAAAGGCACTGCAAGGAGATCGAGCAGGCGAAGATGATCGCGAGGAGAGCGCGCTGCCATTACCAGGCCATGAAGATCTCTTTGCCGTGGCATGGATCATCCTTGCTCGATAAAAAGATGAGCTTGCCTCGACAAGGGAAGATCGACACGAAAAAGATCCCGTCGACTTATGTCCCGGCGAGAAATATCATTTTCTTGAGTTTCGCGGTCTCTTATGCCGAAGCGATCGGCGCCCGCGCGGTTTTTATCGGCGCGAATGCTATTGATTATTCCGGTTATCCCGACTGCCGCCCGGAATTCTTTAAGGCTTATCAAAAGATGCTGGCGAAGGGATCGAAGACCGGCGTCGAGGGAAAGATGGTCAGGGTTCACACGCCGTTGGTCCGAAAGACCAAGGCGCAGATCATCAAGATGGGATTGAAATTAAAGGTGCCTTATCATCTGACCTGGTCGTGCTATCAGGGCGGGAGAAAGCCTTGCGGGAAATGCGACAGTTGTCTTCTGCGCGCCCGGGGGTTTGATGCGGCGGGAATGAAAGATCCGGTAATATAAGGGGAGCAATGAAAGCCAAGATTGCGGAAATTTTTCAATCCATTCAGGGTGAAGGCCCGTATGTCGGGGCCAAGCAGGTGTTCATCAGGTTTTTCGAATGCAACATGCATTGCGCTTGGTGTGACACGCCGCGATCCATTGGTGATACGCAAGGAGGTTTTCAGGAATATACTTCCGACGAGCTCTGGCGGAAGATCGCCGACCTTTGGAGCAATTGCCATTCGGTGAGTCTTACTGGCGGGGAACCGTTAATTCAAGCGGACTTTATTAAGACATTTCTCCCGAGATTGAAAGCGGCCTGGATCACGTCTTACCTTGAGACCAACGGGATTTTCTATCAGGAGCTGGATTGGCTGATCGATGATATCGACATTATCGCGATGGATATCAAACTGCCCAGCTCGACGAAGTGCCGTCCGTTTTGGGAGGAGCATAAAGAGTTTCTGGAGATCGCCCGCAGAAAAGAAGTATTTACAAAGGTGGTCATTTCCAATGACACAACGAGGGAGGATGTTCTGCGGTCGGTCGATCTCGTTGCTGAGATCGATCCCGAGATCACCTACATTTTACAGCCGAATTATTTTGACTATGACAAGGGCGTTGTTCAGAAATGCCTTGAGTATCAAAAAGATTGCGCGAGCCGCCTGAAGAATGTGAGGATCGTCCCCCAGATGCATAAATTTTTAGAATTAAGATAATGTTGTCGTCCTGAACCAAAGGGCGACGAAGGACTTCAACTGTCTAGTGGCAGTCGAACAATAGTCGAGATTCTTCGTATGCAATTTTTCGCTTTGCGAAATATTGCTACTCAGAATGACGACGGATTAAAAGAGGTGATATCCATGAAAAACAAAAGCAGCTACGAAGACCTTCAAGGCCACATCCGGACGATGACGACGCCGGAGATCGAGGTTTTTAAGAATCAATATCCGGATAAGGATTACACGGTCGAACTCGACTGCCCGGAATGTACGTGCATTTGCCCTAAAACAGGATTGCCCGATTTCGCGACGGTTCGCCTGAGCTATGTTCCGGACAAGGCGTGCATTGAACTGAAATCCTTTAAACTTTATCTGGTCAGTTACAGGAACGTCGGGATCTTCCACGAAAATCTTGTGAACAAGATCCTCGACGATGTTGTCAGGGCCTGCAAGCCCAGACGGGCGAAGGTTGAAGGGATCGTTACGCCGCGCGGAGGCATTCAGACGACGGTCACGGCAGAGTTTAAAAAAAGTAAGAGAAAGTAATTCGTCGCTTGGGGCTCGCAAAGACGATCGGTTCAAGTATACTCTATTAGGTCACAAAGTAAGACTTTCCGAATCCAATAATGCCCAATTTATGACCTAATAGAGTATATTTACTTGACAGTGTACTAGTAACTTGTATTCTGTAATTTATGGCGGGATGTTAGACACGGACAACAAGCAACGAGCAACGATCAATGAATTATTAAGGAGGAGTCATGAAACGTATCGACGGGCGCTTATTGAATGAATTACGCAAGGTCAAGGTAACGAAGGATTATGTCAAACATGCTGAAGGGTCCTGCCTGATCGAATTCGGCGAGACCCGTGTTATTTGCACGGCGTCCGTCGAGGAAAATGTTCCGCCGTTCTTGCGGAACAAGGGAACCGGATGGGTCACGGCGGAATACGGCATGCTGCCCCGTTCGTGCGAAACCCGCCTCCGTCGGGATAAGGCCGCGAATTCAGGCCGCACGCAGGAGATCCAAAGGCTGATCGGCCGTTCGCTGCGCGGCGTGACCGACCTCGATAAGCTCGGCGAGCGGACAGTCAAGATAGACTGCGACGTGATCCAGGCCGACGGGGGAACGCGGACCGCCTCGATCACCGGCGGGTTCATCGCGCTCGCGCTGGCCCTGAAAAAGATCAAAAAGCAGGGAGTGATCGGCGAGATCCCGTTGACCGATTTTGTCGCGGCGGTCAGCGTCGGAGCCTATAAAGAAGAATTAATGATCGACCTTAATTATGTCGAGGATTCCAACGCGGATATGGACATGAACGTGGTGATGGTCGGCAGTGGGAAATTTATCGAGGTGCAGGGAACGGCCGAGGGAAAGCCGTTTTCGAAGACCGAGCTGGACAAATTGCTCGATCTTGCCAAGAAAGGGATCAAGTCTCTGGTCGAGATCCAGAAAAAATATGTAGGAGAAATTAAAGGGTCATGAAAGAGTTAGTTGTCGCGACGAAGAATAAAGGCAAGTTGAGGGAGATTAAAGGCCTGCTTGCCGACCTTGATTTGAAGATCACCTCTTTAGCGGATTATCCTGATGCCCCGGAGATTGAAGAGGATGGCAAAACCTTCGGGCAAAACGCGCTTAAAAAAGCCGCGACGATCGCGCTGTACACGAAAAAGCTGACCCTCGGCGAGGATTCCGGCATCGAGATCAAGGCTCTCGGGAACAAGCCCGGGATCCACTCGGCGCGTTTCTCCGGCGAGAAGGCGACCGACAGGAAAAACAACCTGAAGATGTTGCGTTCTTTAAAGAATGTTCCCGCATCAAAGCGGCAGGCCCGCTACCGCTGTTACGCGGCTTTGGTCGACGGCAACGGGATCGTCGATCTCTTAAGCGGTCAATGCAGCGGGATCATCACAAAACATGCGCGCGGCAAGAATGGTTTCGGGTACGATCCTTATTTCCTTATCAAGAGGTATGATCAAACGTTCGGTGAGCTTGACCCGTCTGTTAAGGCGAAGATCAGCCACCGGGCCCTAGCCCTGAAGAAAGTCAAAAAGTCCCTCCGGAAATATCTAAAGGCCTAAAGCACACGTCCCTATTTTTTAGAATCCTTTCTCGACGACCCCGCCGATGAATTCCTTTAAAGTCTCCGTTGTGTCTCTGATCGTTCCTTCGAGGATCTTCAGGGGGTTTTTCTCGATTTTGAAGCGGGGTTTGTCCGGGGTTCCGGTGAGCTTGATGTTAAGATAACCCTTGGTTTGGGTTAATAGGGAGGTGATCCCTTTTTTGAGGGACGCCGACTGCAGGATGGCCAGCTGGCTGAACGTCGGCTTGATATTGAAGTTGAGGTTTTGATCAAAATCGATCGAGCCGGTCGCGTCGAGCGTTGCGGACTTACTTGTCATCTGCGTGTTATTCGTCGAGATCTGCTGCTTCCCGACCGTAAAATGACTATGCGCTTCCGTAAAAACAAAATTCTTGAATTCGGGGATGAAAAGAACCTTTGACATTCCGTCGAGAATGTTCCATTGCCAGAGATGGCCGTCGGTGATATTTAAAGACCCTTGCCCTGTCATGTCCCGCCATTGATCTGCCCTGCCTTCTACATTCGCGAGTAAAGAAAACGTCCCGGCGAGCTTCTGGTTCTTGAGCTGTTTGTCTTCCCGGAACCGGGCAAAATCCAGGC
>DAOWBD010000058.1 GCA_030634235.1 Candidatus Omnitrophota bacterium
AAAATGAACTGCATATCCCGACGGGCCCGCTTGATGTTGATGTCGCCGAGGACCAGGTGGACGGAAATGTCGCGTTCGGAAAAATCCTGACGGACTTCGAACAAGTGCTGTTTGTCGAGGTTCAGGACGTCGGCCATGCGGCTGATCTTATCGAGAACCGGCGCGACATTTAAAAGCGGCTTGTGCCCGTGCGTCAGAGAAAAACGGATCTCATTGTGCAAAAGAGCGTAGGGGATGACTACGTTTAATATCTGATGGACCTCGGCGGTATTCGACTTTAAAAATTTCTTGCGCGCCGGCGTGTTGAAGAACAGTTCCTTAACGGTGATCTCGGTGCCGTGGTCGTTAAAACTGCACGGGCGGTTGTGAAAATCCTCGCCGCCGCGTAAGTGAATCCCCCAGCCGGTTTCCTGCTCTTCGGTTTTGCTGAGCACGGTTACGTGCGAGATCGCCGCGACGCTGTAAAGCGCCTCGCCGCGAAACCCCAGCGAGCGAATCGAATAAAGATCGTCGACGTTCGTGATCTTGCTTGTCGCGTGGCGCGTGAAGATCGTCTTGAGATCGTCCTGTTCGATGCCGTGGCCGTCGTCCTTGACCCTGATCAGTGTCTTGCCGGCTTCTTTAAGTTCAATGTCGATCGTGCCGGATTGCGCGTCGATGGCATTCTCGACGAGTTCTTTAATGACGGACGCCGGCCGCTCGATGACCTCGCCGGCCGCGATCTTACTGATAATTTCGGGTTTTAAGATGTGTACACGTGGCATGGTTAGATTCTCGTTAAACTTGTCATCCCTGCCTACCTGCCGGTAGGCAGGCTTCCGCGGGGATCTGGTTCTGTAGTGCTTCCGGGGACGGGTCAAATTTGACCGGTGTTATTCGAGGCAAATTAAACCCGTCCCCCTTTCCGAATTAAGGGGACATCATACTTAATTCCAACACTGTCATTCTAGCGGACAGGTGGGTCAAATAGCTATATTTTTGTGTCATTGCGAGCGAGCAATTTTTGTTTTTCAAAAATTGCATACGAAGCAATCTTCGTTCTCGTCGAGATTGCCGCGTCGCTCCGCCTACCTGCCGGCAGGCAGGTTTTCGCGGGAATGACAATGGTTTGGATTATCGTTAATCGTTTCTTTTATCTCCTGCAACTTGTTCAATGCGTCCAAAGGTGTAAGGCTGTTAATATCCATCGCCTCGATAACGGAGCGGATCTGTTCCATCACCGGGTCGGGCTTGGCCGTAGAAAGGGATAATTGCTGCTCGACGCTGGATTCGCTTTTTAACTGTTCTTTTAAATTCATCTGCAGTTCGAGCTGCGTTAAGATCTGACGCGAGCGCGCGATCACATCCTTAGGGATGCCCGCGAGCTTCGCGACGTAGATGCCGTAGCTGTCGTCGCTGCTGCCGGCGACGATCTTGTGCATGAAGATGATCTCATCTTTCCATTCCTTGACGGCGACATTGTAGTTCTTGACGCCGCTGCGCTCGTCGGCGAGCGCGGTCAGTTCGTGAAAGTGCGTGGCGAAGAGCGTGCGCGCCTTTGTTTTCTGAAAATGCTCGGCGAGCGCCCAGGCGAGGCTTAAGCCGTCGTAGGTACTCGTTCCGCGTCCGATCTCGTCGAGAATGACAAGGCTGCGTTCCGTCAGATTGTTTACGATATCGGCGGTCTCGGTCATCTCGACCATGAACGTGCTTTGCCCTTTACTGATATCATCGTGCGCGCCGATGCGCGTGAAGATCTTATCGACGATACCGACGCGGGCGGCGGCCGCCGGAATAAAGCTTCCTATCTGCGCCATGATCGTCAGGATCGCGGTCTGCCGGATATAGGTCGACTTGCCTGACATGTTCGGCCCGGTCAAAATGATCAGATGGTTTTCATCGCAGTCCAGCAACGTGTCATTCGCGACAAAGGTCTCGACGGAGGTTTTCTCGACGATGGGATGCCGCCCGTCCTTGATATCCAGGACGGTATCCTCGCTGATGACCGGACAAATGTATCCGGGCCAGCCGGCGAGCAGGACAAGCGAATAAAGGACGTCGAGCGTCGCGAGCCCGGTGCAGAACTGGTGCAGCGCCGGCGAGTTCTCGAGGATCTCGCCTTTTAGTTTTTGAACAACATCGTTTTCGATCTTCAGGACCTTATCCTGCGCGGTCAAGATCTTCTCCTCATATTCCTTGAGCTCGGGGGTGATGAACCGCTCGGCGTTGACGAGGGTCTGCTTGCGGATGTATTCCTGCGGGACAAGGCCTAAATTTGTTTTTGTTATTTCGATGTAATAGCCGAAAACTTTATTGAACCCGATTTTTAAAGAATTGATGCCGGTATGTTTGATCTCCTCTTCCTGTAATTTCTTAAGCCATTGCCGCCCGTTCTCCTGAATGCCGCGCAGCTCGTCGAGCTCGCTGTGGTATCCTTTCGCGACGATCTTTCCGTCGGGGTGCGAGAGGGGGATGTCTTCGTTAATGGCAAGTTCTAAGTGTTCACGCAATGACGAAATGTCTTCGATCGTAAAGAGAGGATTCTGTTTTACAAGCGGCTCGAGGGTTGCTTTGATCTCCGGCAAGAGAGCCAGCGTATTGCGGATCGCCAGAAGGTCCTTGGCGTGGACGTAGCCGCAACTCAGTCTCGAGATATTCTTCTCAAGGTCAGGGATGCGGCTTAAATATTTCTTCAACCGGTCGGTGATGTCGGGATCGTCCTTAAGGATTTTGACGGCCTCTTGGCGCTGGCTGATCGCTTCGGGTGTTTTAAGCGGATGCGTGAACCACGACGCGAACTGCCGCCGGCCGAGCGGTGTCAGTGTCAGGTCGAGGGCCTTGATCACGGCGTCGAGTTCAAGCCCGCGATGCGCTGCCGGTGAGATGAAACAAAAGTCCCGGTCGGTGTAAAGCGCGATGCGGTCGATGTGTTTGAGCGGCTGCTTGTTCATCTGCTTGAGATATTCGAGAAGCGCGCCGGTGCTGGCGGTTGCTGTCGGAAGTTCTTCGATACCGAAGCCGCGCAGGTTGTGGACGCCGAAATGTTCGCAGAGGGATTTGTGGACAACATCCGGGTTAAAACACCAGTCCTCAAAACGGCTTAGGGAAATATCCTTCGACCTTAACAGCGGATGTTTAAAGAGTTTGTCGATCTCCTCCTGGGAACCTTCCGGGTAAATGCATTCGTAAACCGGCAGCCTCGCGATCAGTCCGATAAGGCGGTCGGCATTCAATGGATATTCATTTGTGTGAATGGTCCCGCTCGAAGGGTCAATAAAGGCGACTCCCATGGACTTGCCGTTGAGGGTTAGGGAAAGAAGGAAGCGCGCTTGGGCGCTGCTTTCATCCAAATAAGTCCCCGAGGTAATGACGCGCGTTACGTCGCGCTGGACAAGTCCTTGCGCAAGTGAGGGGTCCTCAACCTGTTCGCAGATAGCGACTTTGTGGCCTGCTTTAATAAGACGGGCAATGTAGTTTCCGGAGGCATGATGGGGAAATCCGCACATCGGGACAGCATTGGCTGTCCCTTTGCCGCGCGCGGTCAGGACAAGATCAAGGGCACGGGCCGCGGTCTTGGCGTCGTCGTAGAACATCTCGTAAAAATCGCCCAAACGGAAAAGGAGGATGCAATTTTGGTGCTTTCTCTTAATAGCATGGTATTGTTTGAGCATCGGGGTGGCTGTTTCCATAGCCATTCTTTATACCATAAATGTTCGGGGAAGGAAATAGAATATTGGGACACCCTTGGGACACCCTTCAATAAAGGGCGGGGACACTAAAATTAAGGAAAAATTGAGGGCAGGGCCCTTTTTGGGTCTGAGTCCTATTTTTATCTTGACAGTGTACGGGAAATGTATGAGAATAGGGACTCACTATCCACTTAGATAGCTATTCAAATACTCACTCATGCGATCAATTTATCTTATCAAAGACCTGGCCAAAGTCAGCGGGTGTTCAACCCACAAACTTAAATTCTATCTGCGTTTGGGAATATTAAAAGAGATCGGGCGCAGCCCGGAAACGAATTTCCGCTATTTTGACGACAGTTCGTACGCTCGGCTTAAGAGGATACGCGAGTTGCAGGAAAAGAAACTATCCTTGAAAGAGATCCATCAAAAGCTGGAAGGAAAAAATGCGTAAAGCCATCATGTGCGGTACTATTATTGCCGGTCTTTTGATCAGCGCTTCTGTGAGAGCTATTGTTGATCGCGTTTCTGAAGCGGTGCAGGGGCGGGAGAAGTATGATCTCATTATTGAGGACGCGCTTGATCAAATAGAAAAAAGCATTGATCCTGCGGTTGTTCACAGTGAGCTTGCGATAGAACCGGTTCTATTTGAAACGCCGGACGTAGAGATCAATCAAAATATGCCGACGGAGTTGGAGCTCGATGTCCTTGAAGATGTTGTTGAGATCGGGGAGATCGATCTTAACGCGCTTCTCGACGAGGATCCCATCGAGGAAGAGATTCCGGAAGAGGTTGTTGCGCTTGAAGAAGCCGAACCTCAAGGGGCGATCGAGGTCAAGGTTATTCCCTTGCTGCACGCGGAAGCGTCAAGCCTGATCGACGCGCTCGGCCAGATGAAAAGTCCTGACGGAGAGGTCAGCTACAATGAAGCGGACCGGACGATTGTTTTAAAGGATGTGCCCGGGCAGATTGAGGCCATGAGCGCCTTTATTAAGAAAATCGACATCTTGCTTGAGACGGGGATCTTCGCGCTCGAGTATGTGCAAGCCGCCGATATTGCCGCGAGTATTGAGGCGGCCCTGACGGAGGATATCGGGCAGGCCGAGTTTGATGAAGAGGCCAACAGCATTGTCGTTACCGATACGCCCGTGAAGATCGGGAAAATAAAAAAACTTATCCGAAAACTGGATCTCTTCAATGTTGAGGTCTCCATCGCGTCGAGGATCCTGAAGATCGTTCTTAATGACGAGCATCCGGTGGGTGTGGATTGGGAGGCGATCGTTTCGGCTTATCAAGAACTTGCGTTGTTCGAAGGAGGAGAGGAAGACGTAAAACAGTTGGGTTTAGGGACGGTTTCGCAGGAAGATTACGATATTTTATTGGAGGCTCTCGACACGGTGGGCGCGGTCCGCACGGTCGCGCAGGATGATATCAGAACGGAGAATGAAGCGACCGGAACGATCAGCAGCCGGATGTCGTTGTCGCGGGGGAAAGAGGTTCAGTTTTATCTGACCCCGAGCATCAAGAAAGAGGAGCCTTTGGAAGTTGGGATAACAATGAAGGAAGCCGACGAGGATAACGTGACGGTTCAAATGAAAAACGGCGAGACGATCGTTATTGGCGGGCTGTTCGAAAACGTTATGGTCGCCTCGACGTGGAAGATTCCTCTCCTCGGGGACCTGCCTTTATTGGGATTTGTTTTCCGTAATGAAGGCGAAGAATCAAGGAAGGCGGAGACTATTACCTTTTTGACCGTTAAGGCGGCTGAGAAGAAAAAATTATAGTATGAAGATGATAGGGAATAAAAATCTTTTCACCTGTTCGGCGGCCTTGCTTTTAAGCGTGATGATCGCCGGATGCGCGACGACAACGAAACAGCCTTCGGTCTCGACGAAGAAGGACGCCTATTTAAAGGATATCTGCGATCGTAACAATGTCTCCTGGAATTGGGACCAGGTTTCCCGGGTGGTGACGTTGAGGTACCGGGGTATCGAGGCCAAGGTTCTTGTCGGAAGCGACCTTGTACTGATCGGGGATGACCGTGTTACGCTTAGCGCGCCGACGAGTACGGTTCGAAGCGCGGTAATTGTTCCTCCGGACTTTTCGGATAAAGTGATCAAGAACCTGCGCCGGCGGGCCGGTCGGCGAAAAGGGTACGTGTTTGCGAAGGTCCGCAGTATCATCATCGACGCCGGCCATGGCGGCAAGGATCCGGGCGCGATCGGGCGCGGCGGCCTTCAGGAAAAAGGCGTTGCCCTCGACATTTGCAAGCGGTTGAAAAGGCTTCTTGTGAAAAACGGTTTTAAGATCCAGATGACCAGAGACAGTGACAGGTTCATTTCTTTAAAGGGCCGCACGGAAATAGCCAGCCGCGCCAATGCCGATTTGTTTATCAGTATTCACGCCAACGCGGCGCCGTCGAGGAGTGTTTACGGGTTCGAGACGTATTCGGCCAAGGACCTCGGGTTTATCGACCGGATTGCCACACAGCGCAAACTTAACGAGGATCTGATGTTCAGCAATCTTTCGATCAAAAACAACGCCACGGACGTCGAGAGGATTGTTTCAGACATGATGTACGAACATAAGCAGGCGGAGTCAAAACTTCTCGCCCGGCAGATCGCGGGAAAGACCGCGAGGCTTCTTAAAACAAAGAATCGCGGGGCAAAACGCGAGCGATTTTTTGTTCTACGGAACACTTTAATTCCGGCCATATTAGTTGAGGTGGGTTTTTTAAGTAACTCTAAGGAAGAGAAATTACTGAAAACAAAAGCTTATCGCAAAAAGATCGCGGAGAGTTTGGCGAAGAGCATTCTGGAATACGCGAATGGAGAGTAGTAAGAATTCTGCCATAGGTGTTTTTGACTCGGGGCTCGGGGGATTGACCGTTGTCAAGGAATTGATGCGCCAGCTCCCGTCGGAAGACATTATTTATTACGGGGACACGGCGCGGGTTCCCTACGGAACGAAGTCGAAGGAATCCATCATTCGCTTTTCGGTTGAGAACACGAAGGTCCTCTTAAAGCATAATGTCAAGATGGTTGTTGTTGCCTGCAATTCGTCGTCGAGTTACGCGCTTGAAACGCTAAGGAAGAATTTTCACGTGCCGGTTGTCGGGGTTATTCATCCGGGATCGAAAAAGGCGGCGGCCCTGACAAAGAACAAGAACGTGGGAGTGATCGCGACCTCGGCGACAGTGGCAAGCGGCGAA
>DAOWBD010000091.1 GCA_030634235.1 Candidatus Omnitrophota bacterium
CTTCGACGGACATTATCCCGAACCGGTATAACGCATTGCCAAGATTATAATGAGCGCTTTTCTTCAATTCCTCATCATCACTTAAAAGGACATTCTGAAGATGGTCAACAGATTGTTCGTAATCCTCTTCCTTATAAAAGGCCGTTCCTAAATTAAAATTCACGATATCGGATTCCGGGGCCTTTTCCAGGGCTTGCGCATACTTCTTCCGGGATGCCGCATAGTCACCGTTTTGATAATGCCGGTTGCCTTCCTTAATATCCCGCTTGGGCGAAGCCGCTTGCGCCGCACCGCAGAAAATCAATAAACAAAGAATGCTCAAGAAGGCTTTTTGTCTGAATTTTGTTTTTTTCGCGTCGTTAAACATGTCTGAATCACCAGTAATAGCAAAGCGATACTTAAAGGAAATTGAAACCGCTCAAAGCATTTCTTTTCCATCTTCGCTTCGATCTCTCTTTTTTCGAGTTTTGACAGTTCCCGTTCATAGATCAGGTCCAAACCAAACTTGCTGCCGCTCGCCTTTATATAAATGCCGCCTGTAATAAGGGCGATCTGCTTAAGCAGCCCCTCATTCAAGCGCGATTTAACGAAGTTCCCATCGCCGTCCTTTAAAAAGGCGGTTTTTCCTCCATCTCCTTTAACTTGAATCAATTCCCCCTCAGCGTTTCCAATACCAACACAATAAATTTTTATTCCTTTTTCTCTTGCCTTTTTCGCCGCGGCAATAGGATCACCCTCCAGATCATCCCCATCCGTAATAATGATGATTGCTTTATGCTTGTTGGAGGTTTTGTCATAATCCTTGATCGCCGCCTGAATCGCTTTGGCAATATTTGTCCCTCCGCGCGGGACCGTATCAATATTGAGATCTTTGAGGCTCACCTGGAAGCCGCCGTAATCAACCGTCAAGGGACAGATCAAAAAAGACTCGCCGGAAAACGCAATAAGACCGATGCGGTCACCTTTAAGTTTTTTCAGCAAATCCTGGACGGCAAATTTCGTGCGCTTAAGACGATTCGGTTTGACGTCCTGTGTCAGCATACTCTTGGACGTGTCAATAACAACCAGGATGTCGATCCCCTGTCTTTTGACTTCCCGCCATTGGAATCCCCATTGGGGACGGATCAGCGCCAGAACACTCAATACAAAGACCGCCACTAAAAGAATATTCTTGGCATTAGCTTTTTTCGGATCAAAACAAAACGCGATATCCTTGGCGAGATGTTGGTGCGCAAAGCGCTCCATCGCTTTCTTATGATGTTTTGTAGCCCAGGCCAAAAATATCACAAGGGCAATAACCGCCCATAACCACACCACCATATTTAATTGTGCAAAATGCATAGGATCACGGAACCCGTAAAAAGATTGTATTGGCTAAGACCACTTCCAAAAAAAGGAGCATTAAAGCCGCCATGAGAAAATAACCGAAGAGCTCTTTATACTCCTTATATCCATACTCCTCGATCTTGACCTTTTCTAGAGTGTCGATCTCACGGTAAATATCGCGCAAGGACTCAGTGTCCGTCGCGCGAAAATATTTTCCGCCGGTTATATCTGCCACTTCCTGAAGCATTTTTTCATCGAGCTTGATAACAACATTCTGATAGACTTTCCTTCCCCAAGGATCCCTTCCAGGAAAAGGCACTCGACCTTCTGTCCCGGCCCCGATGGTATAGATCTTAATACCGAAAGCCTCGGCGACACGGGCAGCCTCGACCGGGCCCATTTTTCCGGCGTTATTGACACCGTCCGTCAATAGAATGATCACCTTGCTCTTCGCATCACTGTTCTCCAGGCGCGCAACTGAGGAAACAATCGCCGAGCCAACCGCCGTGCCATCCTGGATCAATCCAAGTTCAACACGGTCTAAATTCGTCAACAGCCACGAATGGTCCGTCGTTAACGGGCTGACCGTATAGGCAAGGCGAGCAAATGTTATTAATCCGAGGCGATCATTTTTTCTTTCTTTAACAAATTCCTGCACGACCGTCTTGACAATATCCAAACGATTGTACCGTTTGCCCTTCAGGACAAAATCTTCGGCAGCCATGCTACCGGAAGAATCAATGGCCAAGACAATATCGATCCCTTCGGACTTGTGAACCGTCTCCTCTAATACCGAACGCGGACCAGCAAGCGCGACCAGGAACAATATGACCGCTAAAAGACGCAATACGTAAGGAACCTGGCGGAACCGCACGCGCCATGTCGATTTAAGAGAGGTCGCAATCTCCGTCGAAGAGAACCGAAAACTCGTCGCCCGCTGACGCTTTCTAAGGAAAATAATAAGCGCCAGCACGACAGGAATAAGTAAACTAATCCAAGGGTCTTTAAATACTATCATTGATCTTTGTTTCCTCGACTAACTGCCGGGCGAACTGAAAACTTTCCTCCGCCTCCTCAACACGCGGAATATGCTTGGCAAATTTGATAATGTCACAGGACGCCATGAATTTCTTGAGCGTTTCTTTGTGCTCCGTTTTCAGGTCACGCGACCGTTCGAGCGACAACAGAAACTCTTCCGTCGTCATTTCCGGGGCTCGGATATTGAACCGGTTCTCGAAATAATACCGGATAATACCCGACAGTTCGGAGTAATACTCTTTAAAACGTCCTTCTTCTAAATAAGGGCATTTGGCCAATTGCGCCAATTGATCGTAAGCGATCTCCCATGGCGAACGTGTATCGACAGGTTCCGCCTTCGTCACGTCCGCTTTCTTTCTTTTCAAATAAATAAACACGGCAAGGCCGGCAATCAGAGCGATCAAAAGAACCGCAAACAGCAAGAAATGATTAGCCGGAAAATACACCGGCGCCCTGACGTCGCGCAGGCCTTCACTTGCCACGGTCGCATTATCATCGGCAAAAGCAACCGGGGCCAAGAAGATCATATAATTGAATAAAAACAATTTTTGTTTCATTGTTAACATTTCCGTCGGCGTCGTTTGGCAAAAAACTTCACGATCGCGTCGGTATAAGGAACATCGGTTGAGATGTCGATATAATCAGTACCGACGGACCGAAAAAGCCGCTCGCGCCGTTTTAAACGCTCTGTATTATTCTGATGATATTGCCGGCGCAGGGCAGCATCCGTCGAATCAATCAACATAGTCCTGCCCGTCTCGGCGTCTTCGAGAGTAATGATCCCACAATCAGGCAACTGCATCTCCCGGGGGTCGTTTAAGGTGATCGCGATCACGTCATGGCGCTTATTGGCAATCGCCAGGGCCTTCTTCAATATCTCTTGTGAACCATTAAACTCTTTCCTGTAACTCTGGCCGCCTTTCGCTTCCGACAACATCGTGCCCGACGGAAAGAAATCCGAGATCAAAAATGCGATCGACTTGCGCGTAGTCACCTTGTTCAAATACTCCAGGGCATTGGTGATGTCCGTCGAACGGCCTTTCGGCTCGAAGTAAAGCACTTCACGGATCACGTGTAGGACATGGCGCAGCCCCTTGCGCGGAGGAATGAACTTCTCGATCCCGTCGGTAAAGATGATCAGGCCCACCTTATCGTTATTGCGGATCGCCGAGAATGCGAGGATCGCCGCGACCTCGGCGGCTAATTGGCTTTTGAGCATATTGACAGAAGCAAAACGACAGGATAGAGAAACGTCCACGAGGATCATGACAGTAAGTTCACGCTCCTCGACAAATTTCTTAATGTGCGGCTTTCCCGTGCGCGCTGTGACATTCCAGTCGATAGTCCTTACATCATCGCCGGGCTGGTATTCGCGCACCTCGTCGAACTCAATCCCCTGGCCTTTAAAGACGCTGTGATACTGTCCGGCAAAGACGTCGGAGACAAGCCTTGAGGTCGTGATTTCAATGCGCCTGACTTTTTGAAAGAGTTCTTTTGGAATCATGGAACTTCGATCTCATCAAAGATCGTTTGGATAATATCTTCTGAAGTCTTTTCTTCGGCTTCCGCTTCGTAACTGACGATCACGCGGTGACGCAAAACATCCATTCCGATCGACTTGATATCTTGCGGAGTGACATATCCCCGCCCCTGCAGAAACGCGTAAGCTTTCGCGGCAACGGTTAAATAGATCGTGGCCCGCGGCGAGGCCCCAAATTGTATAAGGCCTTTTAAATCCGGCAATTGATAATTCTGCGGCTGGCGCGTCGCGTCGACAATATCCACAATGTAGTGTTCAATCTTCTCGTCCAGATAAACTTCATCGACAACACTACGCGCCTTAAGAAGATCTTGTGCGGTAATAATCTGGCGGACATCGATCGTCTTATTGATAAAAGACATTCTTTTTAATATCTGGTACTCCTCGTCCTTGCTCGGGTAATCAATCTTGACCTTGAGCATAAATCGGTCGACCTGGGCCTCGGGCAAAGGATAGGTCCCTTCCTGCTCGATCGGATTTTGCGTCGCTAAAATAAGGAAAGGATCTTCAAGCGGCAGCGTTTCTTCACCGATCGTAACCTGGCGCTCCTGCATCGCCTCAAGAAGCGCGCTTTGGACTTTGGCCGGCGCGCGGTTAATCTCGTCAGCTAAAATAATATTCGCGAAAATAGGGCCGGTCTTGACCTTAAAGTCGCCTGTGCGCTGATCGTAGATCAGCGTTCCGGTCAGGTCAGCCGGCAGCATATCCGGCGTGAATTGTATGCGCTGGAATTTTGCCTGTATCGTTGACGACAGCGTCTTGACCGCCGTGGTCTTCGCAAGCCCGGGAACCCCTTCAAGAAGAATATGGCCATTCGCCAGAAGCCCGACCATCAGCCGGTCGAGAAGATATCTCTGGCC
>DAOWBD010000146.1 GCA_030634235.1 Candidatus Omnitrophota bacterium
AAAGGGAGTTCAAAATAACAAATTTATCTTAGCACAGCCAAAATAACCCTGTCGAATGGTTTTAGAGAAATTTTGTTAATCGGGGACGGTTACTTAGGAGACGGTTACCTAGGTAACCGTCCCCACTTGAATAATTATTCAAACTTCTTTGTTTTTAAAGGAACAACTCCTGCTAATTCCCCGATAACATTGACCAATTCCGTATTATCTGGAATGATCACTTTGGCATTGTGCTGCAGTGACTTTTCAACGGCCTCAAGCTTTCTTAAGATCTGGGCGTTCCCGACAAAATACGTATTCGCCCGCCTCATTAACCAGTCGAATAGCTTCGGCCTCGCCTTCAGCCCAAAAGAATGCCCCGTTCCGTTTTAAAGCGGAACGAGGCATTAGCTAGGCTGAATTCCCGTTTCTGTAGCCTTAGTGAATTAGCGTGTTTTGAAGAACGAACGCCGCAAAGACGATCGAGACCATCGACATCAGCTTGATCAAGATGTTAATGCTCGGGCCCGACGTGTCTTTAAACGGATCGCCAACCGTGTCTCCTACAACAGCAGCTTTGTGCGCCGGTGATCCCTTGCCACCGTGCTGGCCTCCCTCGACATATTTCTTGGCATTATCCCACGCGCCACCAGTATTCGCCATCATGATCGCCAGGACAAAACCAGACCCTGTCGCGCCAATCAAAAGGCCTCCGACGCTGTTAATGCCCAGAAGCAGGCCGACCGCAACCGGCGTGACCATCGCGAGAACCGCGGGAACGCGCATCTCTTTTAAAGCCGACGTCGTAACGATATCGACACAGCTCTCGTAATCCGGCTTGCCTGTACCTTCCATCAATCCTGGAATTTCCTTAAACTGCCGTCGAACCTCAACAACAACCTGGCTGGCAGCTCGTCCGACCGCGCTCATCGTCAAAGACGAGAACAGGTACGGCATCATAACGCCGATAAAAACACCGACGAGAACCAGCGGGTCCATCAGGTCCAGCGACATGCTCCCGCCTTCTAAAATGATCTTCTCTTTATAAGCCGCGATCAAAGCCAGCGCGGTGAGCGCCGCCGATCCGATCGCAAAACCCTTGCCCGTCGCTGCCGTCGTGTTCCCTAAAGAATCCAGGGCGTCGGTACGCTCGCGGACTTTCGGGTCAAGCCCGGCCATCTCGGCGTTACCGCCTGCATTATCCGCAACCGGCCCGTAAGCGTCGGTCGCCAGCGTGATACCCAAAGTACTCAGCATCCCAACGGCCGCAATACCGATCCCATAAAGCCCCAAACTGAGGTTCTCAAAACCACCCGCAAAGAAAAAACTTCCAATGATCGCACTGCTGACAATAATCATCGGGAATGTCGTCGAGAACATGCCAACCGAAAGGCCTTCAATGATCAGCGTTGCCGGGCCCGTAACCGCAGCACCCGCGATCTTCTTCGTCGGCGAATAATGAGCTGACGTGAAATATTCCGTGCACAACCCGATCAATAATCCTGCAATCAAACCGGTAATGACCGCCCAGGCAATCCCGACATACTCGACGCCGAGGATCGTCTTAATCATAAAGTAGGAGGTAACCGCGACAAGCCCCGCCGCAAAAAAGATCCCCTTGCGAAGCGCCATTAATAATGATTCCTGTGTCGCATTCTCTCCGGTACGGACAAAGCCCATGCCGAAAATCGAGGCAATGATCCCAACGGCCGCCATGATCATCGGGACGGTCACGCCATTGACGCCTAAGCCGGCCGCAACACCGAGAGCCCCGGTGGCCACGATCGAGCCAACATACGATTCATAAAGATCCGCGCCCATGCCGGCAACGTCGCCGACATTGTCACCGACATTGTCCGCAATAACCGCCGGGTTCCGCGGATCGTCTTCGGGAATGCCGATCTCGACTTTTCCGACCAAGTCCGCGCCGACATCAGCGGCCTTCGTGAAGATTCCTCCGCCCACGCGGGCGAAAAGGGCCTGGAAGCTCGCGCCCATTCCGAAGGTCAACATCGTGCTCGTGATGATCGTGATCTTGTCCATTCCCTGCGGGATCGCATTGTTGGAATAATACCAATCCAAGCTGTAGTACCAGACACTGAGATCTAAGAGCCCTAAGCCGACGACGACAAAGCCCATCACCGCGCCGGAAGAGAACGCAAGGCGCAGGCCGGCGTTTAAGCTGGTGAGACAAGCGTTCGCCGTGCGCGCGCTCGACGAGGTCGCGATATTCATCCCGCAGAAACCGGCCAAGCCGGAGAACAGGCCACCGGTCAAGAACGCGAAAGGAACGAACATAACCATATATCCCCTTAACGCGAGAAATAAAAGTAAAATGAACACGATCGCGAAAAAGATCCCTGAAGCTTTGTACTGGCGGCGAAGGTATGCCGACGAGCCTAATCGCACGGCAGCCGCGATCTCTTTCATTTTGTCCGTACCTTCATCACTGCGCAGAATCTTAAAAACCAGTGACAAAGCGAACCCGAGCGCGATCAAAGAACAGATCGGTACTAAGGTAAAAAAGTTGAACATGGAACGCTCCTTTGGTTAGATAATAATTGACAAAACACCCTCAACCTCCGGCTTGCGGCGGAGATCATCCCTTGCACGGCTTCGTGCCATGATTGGCTTTCTTGGAACGCCAGCTAAGTTTCCCTCTGCGTTTTTTCTTACTCATAATAAACTGCCTTGTTAAATGATTAATATTAGAAAATAAATATCTCTTTAAGGTTACCCTTTGACGCGCTCCTCACTTCCGTTCGTCGCTTGATCAGAATGGTTCGAAGAAGTGGTGAGCGCGTAGAGAATTTTTCTATACCTTAATCGGAAGAATTCTCTACAAGTCGAACCATAGTTATACCAAAAAACCACAAATAATCAACAACAAATATCATCTCCTGAGGTTTTCCCTGAAATCTGCAGATCTTCAAGGATCCCTGCCGCTTCCTTAATACGATCAATAATCGCCAGCGGCTTGCAAGCGGCGACCTCCTCACGGCTGCTTGAACCGGTCAGGACCGCGATCGTCCTGACCCCCGCCGCGTGCCCCGTCTCGACATCGACGGTCATGTC
>DAOWBD010000133.1 GCA_030634235.1 Candidatus Omnitrophota bacterium
ACCTTTTTACCATCTGTTGTACTATGCTTCATGGGATTCCTCCTTCGTGTTTCGGGGAAACTTTTTCCCCTGTTTTTTCGAGAAAAACATTCTAACACAAGGAGAATCCCTTTTTACTTCCTATTTCGTGTTATCACTTGAAACTTATTGACTTACATCATTTTACATTCAAAAAACGGGGAAACTCGACAGATTGTTACCACTTTTGAGCACATGGTTTTTCATGCGTTCCGGTTCCGGGCGCGATAGATGGCTCCTTCGCCGAACTTATCTTTAATCAAATCGACCGCTTTATGGACTTTTTCCCGCTTTTCAGCGATCGGATCCCGAAAAAGACTCTCCTGAACATAAGGATCGGTAAAATTCGACATCCGCACGCCCAGCAGGCGAATCTTCATCGAGGGTTGGTAGAAGGCGTCAAAAAGGTCTTTGGCCTGCTTGTAGATATTATCGAAGAAATTGATCCTTTCATCGAAGGTACAAGCCCGCGTTACCGTTTTAAAGTTGCTCAAGCGCACCTTAAGCGTGACCGTCTTGCCTTTAAGCTCATATTTACGCAGCCGCCGCGATACTTTTTCGCTCAAATGGGATAAAATACGGTAAACATGCTCCAGGTCGGCCTCATCTGTCTCGAACGTATGCTCATGACTGACCGACTTGATCTCTTCATCGACATAAACCTCGCGCTCGTCAATGCCGTTAGCCAGGCTCGAAAGATGCTGGCCATGCACGCCGAGCCGCGCGTCTAATTCGGCAACAGGATATTTAGCCAATTCCCCGATGGTCCGGATCCCCATGGCATTGAGCGCCTTTTGCGTTTGATGTCCGACGCCCCACAATCTTTCGATCGGCAAGGGCCACAGAAAGTCGAGGACCTTATCCGGGAGGATTTCAAGCAGCCCATCGGGCTTGCAATAGTCCGAGGCGATCTTCGCGACCATCTTGACCGGCGCAATGCCGATCGAAGCCGTCAGGCCCACTTCCTTCTTAATACGATCCTTGATCGCCTGGCATGTTTTGTATGGTGTCTGGTAAAAATGATAGCTGCCAGTGATGTCGAGAAACGCCTCGTCGACACTGACCGGCTCCATGTCGGGAGTAAAGTCGTAGAGGATATCGAAGATATGGTCGGAAACTTCTCTATATTTGCGCCCGCTGCCGCGCAGGAAAACACCATGCGGGCACTTGCGATAGGCAATGGAAATCGGCATCGCGGAATGAATACCGTACTTGCGCGCCTCGTAGGAACACGTCGAGACGACGCCGCGGCCCGTCCCGCCTTTCGGGTCCGCCCCGATAATCACGGGCTTGCCTTTAAGCGATGGGTCATCGCGCTGCTCGACGGCAGCGAAGAACGCGTCCATGTCCATGTGGGCAATAACTTTCGTCTTCATGTTAAAGCCATTCTATACTCTATTAGGTCACAAAGTAAGACTTTCCGAACCCAATAGTGCCCAATTTATGACCTAATAGAGTATATCACAACAGCTCCCGTCCCTTTTATTAAAAACCCTTTACACCTGCAAACCCGAATAGAGTTCTCTTATACCGTTGATATCCCGGATATAAACCTCCGGTGGAAACTCAATGGAGGTCGGGATCTGTTTGGCCATCAGCACGGACAAACGTTTTTGCTGCATTTCATCCTCAGCGTTATAGATCGGATTCTGACTTAAATCATTGATCATTAGTAACCCCGGCTCGCTGGCGAATTCAAAATTCTTAATAAGCTTCTTGAGCATCAGATCCAAAAAGGTGTCTTTATCTTTAAAGATCTCAACAGCCGTTTTAAGGGTTATTTTTCCCCAGTCCACCCTGTTTAACTTATGCAGGATACCGTAAATAGACGAGTATTTGATCAAACGTTTTTCACCGGGGACACATTTACGGGCGTGGTTCATCAACAGCGCGGTGATCTCGGCATGTTTATATGTCTTAACCTCCCTATGAATATCTTTGGTCAATACATCAAAAACATAAACACCGCTGACAGCATGTGCCGCGTCCTCGACGCTGCGCTTAATGAGATCCCCAAATGCTCCCCAGATGACATCCTCGTCCTTGCGAATCACGTTGAGCACCAATACATGGCAGGCCAGTTCTTCCCGGATCGCGCGGTATTTACGCACTTTCCCCTCGAGATAACCGTCATAGTAAATCTCATTGAATCGCGGCAGATGCGCGAAAATATTCGAATCCTGTATTCCGCCTTCAATTAAATTCATTGTTTATTCCTATTCTAGTTTCTTGGGATGCCTGGAAATTTAACCACGTCCCCTATATTCATAAATCGATTTGCCAACAACGATGGACGAGTTTATTACGATAATCTTCGGGAATCGTCTTGGGCGTTAGCTCCTTGATCCGCTTAACTTTAAGCTTTTCAAATCTCGGATCAAAGCGCTGATGGTTCGCGGAGAAGATCACCGTCGAGCCTTTAGCCATCACGGTAAAAACCTTTTCTAACAATTCGGGATGATGCCGATTAATATCGAAAGAACCCTTGCCGAGACGATTGGAAAATGACGGCGGGTCGACGAAAGCTAATGTGAAATTACACCGCTTCCTTTGCATTAACTCAATATATTTCTCCGTATCCGACTGCGCAAACGTATACGCGGGATTTTTTATTTTATTCAATTTGAAATTATCTTTGGCCCACTGAATGTAGGTCGCCGACCGGTCGACCGTCACGATGGACTTAGCACCCCCGAGCGCGGCCGCGCAACTAAAAGCGCCCGTATACGCGTAAAGATTAAGAACATCCTGGCCCTTCGCCATTTTTCGGATCAACACACGCGTGTCGCGATGGTCCGAAAATAATCCGGTATCAAGAAATCCATCGAGGTTCACCCAAAATTTCAGATCGCGCTCAGAAACCGTAAAGCGCTTGCCTTTCTTCTTTGAACTCTTGTACCGGGGAGCCGTGCCGATTTGCGTCTGCCGCCGTTTTGTAAATATTTTTTCCGGCGGGATATCAAGAGCATCCCCCGCAGCCCGCGCCATGTGCGCAAGCCACTTAGGCCCTGTTTGAAGGCGAATATATTCGCCGACCACCAGATGGCCCTGATACCAATCGACGACCGCGCGCACCTCGGGGATATCGCGGTCATAAAGACGGAACACATCGATATTCGCCTTCCTGAAACGGCGCGCCAAATGCCGGTAACGGTTCTTCAGGCGGTTGCTGAGGATCTCGGCATGATGCTCGGCCTTCTCGTCTGTAACATAGTTCTTTGGCTTTTTCATAAGGTTTAAGTCTATCAAATAATAGGGACTTGGTCAAAAAAGAAAAATAGGAGAAAAATACGGACGTGTGCTTTAGGGACGTGTGCAAACGCACACGTCCCTAAAGCACACGT
>DAOWBD010000165.1 GCA_030634235.1 Candidatus Omnitrophota bacterium
AAGAATACGGCTCCCCCGATCGCCTGGGCAGCGGCTAAAATTCAAAAGATTGATCCCGATGCGGTTATGGCGGTTTTGCCTTCGGACCATCTTATTTTGGAACAAAAGAAATTTCTTAAAGTGCTGCGGGAAGCTGTCTGGTTGGCGCAAGAAGATCATCTGGTCACATTAGGTATTCGTCCGACGAGACCGGATACCGGATACGGGTATTTGAAGACGGCTAAAAAGAAAGTTAACGGGAAGGTGGTCCTAAAGGTCGAGAAGTTCACGGAGAAGCCATCGCAGGCTAAAGCAAGGCAATTTCTGAAATCGAAAAAGTATTTCTGGAACAGCGGGATGTTCATTTGGAAGAGCTCTGTGATCCTCGAGGAATTCGCAAAACATCTTCCCGGGGTCCTTCGATTGCTCGACGGGAAAACGGCAACCGCGCATGTCAGGCGGGCATGGCGACGGATGCCGTCGGTCTCGATCGATTATGGAATCTTGGAGAAGGCAAAAAATGTTGTTGCCGTTCCGGCGCACGGCATCGGCTGGTCGGACCTGGGCAGTTGGGAGTCTTTAACGACGGTCCTTTCAAAAGATAAACGCGGGAATATTCTTAAAGGTGATGTTATCGCTGTTGACTGTCGAGACACACTTGTTTGGGGAGGGAAAAAAGTGATCGCTTCCATCGGGCTCAATGATATGGTCATTATTGACACGCCCGACGCGTTATTAGTTTGTCCGAAGGATCGGTCACAAGAGGTCCGGGATGTCGTTAACATTTTAACAACGAAAAAACGCCGGGAAGTTTAGCTTCGGCTCATCGAATTATTTCAGAAAAATCTAGGTAAACGTGCATTTTGATAATCAAACACCTAAAAAGATTCTCATCATCAATACGTTCGGTGTTGGGGATGTCCTTTTCACGACTCCGTTGATTAGTAATCTCAAGGCGAATGATCAGGATGTTTACATCGGATATATTTGCAACCGTAGGACGGCGGCCCTTTTGGAGCGCAATCCCAAGGTGGATCGCATTTTTGTGTATGAACGTGACGAATTTAATGCGGTCTATCAGCGTTCTAAGTTTGGAATGGTCAAAAAATTTCGAAAATTTCTCAAAGAAGTGCAGGATGACCGGTTCGATCTTGTCATTGATGTGTCTTTGAGCCGGGGAACAGGTTTTTTGACGTGGATGATCGGTATCAAGCGCCGGATCGGGTTCAATTATAAAAATAGAAGCATCTTCCTCAATAAAAGGATCCCTCTCAAAGGATATGAGGAAAAGCACGTGGTTGAATACTATTTGAGCCTTTTGAAGGAGTTCGGAGTGGAGGTCCGGTCAAAATCCCTCGAATTGACGCTCAATGAGGACGATTTTAAGTGGGCAGAGAGCTTTATGTCCTCAAACAGGATGTTTTCGAACGGAAATCCCGTAATCGGCCTTGTTCCTGGCGGAGGGGCAAGCTGGGGGAAAGAATCCGCCTATAAGCGGTGGCCGGTTGAAAAATATGCAAAATTAGCTGACAAATTAATTGAAAAATTCTCTGCAACCACTATACTGATGGGAGATAAAAACGAACTGGCTCTTTGTACGAAGGTTTCCGATGCGATGTTGCACAAGCCGATCATGGCTTGCGGAGAGACAACCATCAATCAATTTGCTGCTTTAGCCCAGAAATGTTCATTAATGATTGTTAATGACGGCGGGCCCTTACATATTGCGGTGGCAGCCGGTGTCCGGACCGTTTCGATCTTCGGCCCCGTAGATGAAAACGTATACGGTCCATATCCTATTGGGGAGCATATAGTTATTAAGAATGAGATCGCTTGCCGGCCCTGTTATCGGCGTTTTCGCAAAGCGATTTGTGAACATATCAGTTGTTTAAACCAATTACCGGTTGAAAAGGTATTAGAAAGGATCGAAGGGGTTCTATGAACGTTCCATTTATTGATTTTAGCAAACAATACGAGACGATTAAAGACCAAATTGATATTGGCTTAAAAAATGTTTTTAAAAAAGGGAATTTTATTCTTGGGGAGGAAGAGAAGATATTTGAAACGCAATTCGCGAATTATTGTGACACGAAACATGCCGTAGGCGTGAATTCCGGTACCGATGCGCTTTATTTGGCGATGAGTGCGCTGGATATTGGTGTCGGCGATGAGGTGATCATCCCGACATTCACGTTCATCGCAACGGCTTTGTGTATTTCCTATACCGGGGCGAAGCCGGTTTTTGTCGACATTGAAGATGAGACCTACAATATTGACCCGCAAAAGCTTGAAGAGGTCATCACCGATAGAACCAAGGCGATCATTCCCGTCCATCTATACGGCCAGCCGGCTAATATGGAGGAGATCGTATCGATCGCCCGGAAACATAATATTGCGGTTGTCGAAGATGCCTGTCAGGCGCATGGAGCGACTTATCAAGGAAAGAAAACCGGGTCGTTGGGTGATATCGGCTGTTTTAGTTTTTATCCGACGAAAAGCCTGGGAGCTTTTGGGGACGGCGGCATCATTGTGACCAAGAGCGATGAAATTAGCGAAAAGGTCCAGATGCTAAGGGACTATGGCCGTACAGGCCGTTATGAGCACAAAGTGAAGGGGTATAATTCCCGTTTAGATACGGTCCAAGCGGTTATTTTATCGGCTAAACTCGAGCATTTAAATGAATGGAATAAAA
>DAOWBD010000016.1 GCA_030634235.1 Candidatus Omnitrophota bacterium
ATAGCACTTGCGCTCGACCGTGCTGTCTTTGGCCATGTATGTTTTTTGTATTGGTGTTGCCATGGATAACCCTATTTTTAACTGAGATACACTGATTCCGACTTATGAGTACAAAAGTATAGCATTTTCTATAAAGATGTCAACACTTTTAATACCCTGTTTTAGTACCCTGTTTAGTATTTAACCTCAAGCAATGCCAAGCCCTTAGGCTTTGCCGTTATGCCGGCGGTTGTACGGTCCTTTTTGGCGAGTATTTGCTTGATACTTCCCTTAGCTAATTTACCACTTCCCGCCTCAAGTAAGGTTCCTACGATATTGCGCACCATCTTGTAAAGAAATCCGTTCGCCTCGATATTAAATGTCAGAAAATCCCCTTTTTTTGTGATCGTAAGGCGCTTAATAGTGCGGACGGTGTTTTCCTTTATGCCCTTCTTACGCTTAGCCGGATCAGAGGCGGTAAAAGATTTGAAATCGTGACGCCCCAGTAAAGATCCTGCCTCTTCCCTCATGGATCGGACATTAAGTTTATAGGGATAGACCAGGCAGAAGTTTCTCTGTTGGGCACAGCGCGCAGAGCGGTTGAGGACCGTGTAGCGATAGACCTTTGACTTTACGCTGTATTGCGCGTGAAAATCCGGTGAAGTTTCCTCGACATTTATGATCGCAATATCTTCCGGCAAATTCGCATTTAAAGCGCTCTGTATTTTTTCGACTGGCATTATTGATCGTGTCTTGAAGTTTGCGACTTGTCCGAGCGCGTGTACGCCGCTGTCCGTTCTTCCTGACCCGGCCAGTTTTAAGTTTTGCTTAAAGACCTTTTTCAAAACTTTTTCGATCTCGCCCTGAATGGTTCGTTGAGATCTTGAGGTGGCTTGCGTGCTGCGCGCGGTTTGCGTTTGCCAACCGTTAAAACCGGTTCCGTCATATTCGATGGTTAATTTGATATTGCGCATGATGGAAAGATCAATTTTTGTAGGAAATAATGGCCTCGTTGATTTGCCATTTTGTAATATCCAGTTCTCCGGCGTATATGACGGTTGGCCCTCTAAACGGGGTTGAATCAATGCAGCCGACGATAGGGATATATCCGCATGGGCGGCTTTTATGAAAGCGGAAATCCTGCCAGACAAAAACGGGTTTTTCGTCCCTGTAGACGCCGAATAACCGGTCGACGGTATTGATCAGAATTTTCGGCTTTTCCCATTTTCCGTCTTCCCCGAGTTTTTTCACTTTAAGGTAGCCGCAGGTGTAAGAACGGTTTATTCCCGGGATAAGGCCGAACCAGCTCGACTGGCAGGGCGTAAAATAAAATTGATATAAAATATCATCTGATGTTAGGAAATAGGATTTCTTCATAAACGGCAAATTTTCCTTTTTCCAGGTCTTGCCGAGATCCTTGGATGTCTCCATGTAGGTGCGCACGGGGCACCGGAGCCTCCCTTTTACTTTCTCGCAACTGCCGCGGGTAAGGTACAAGATATCGTTATGCCAATAGAAGTCCGCGGGATAATCAAAGTTCGTCAGCCGGTTATAGACGGAAACGGTCTTGAGAATATTGAATTCGGGGTCAAAAAGATACGTTGTCTCGTCGCGCAAATTGAAGATCGTTAGGACATGGTTTTGAGCATTACCGAATATCTTGATATATTTTCCGAATTTGTCTCGGGGCAGAGAGAATTTGGCCTTGACTGAGAACGGATGCAAGCTTTTTAGCTCCGACCAGGAACTCCCTTGATCGGAACTGTAAATAACATAAGACAGGTCGGAAAGATTGAATTTCATTCTTGTCTCAGAGTTTAAGGTGTCGAAGAACAGGTAAACATAGTTGTTAAATTCAAGACAGTTAGGCCCAAGGTCTTGGATACTTTCGGCCTTGCCGTCGCATGTATTGATAAGCTTGATGATCTCGTGGTTTTCGTAGTGGAACGTGACTTCGTGAGGCTGGAGCTGCGAATAATCGGCATCTTTTTCTAATTCGCGAATGGTCCAGGTGATCTGGCATGCATTGAAGTCTTTTGAGGAGTAGCCGCCCTGCTCTTTGATCTCTTCGATGCGGTTGGCCATTTCGTGGTCAATGACTTGGTTATTGTCGAGGCCGGCATACAGGCTGCTGGGAAACCCGATAAGAAAAGACAGCAAGAATATGACTAGTGCACGATAGGCTTGTCGCATAAGGAAGTATCTATATTAGAGGTTTCCGTTCTTCACGAGCTCTTCGGCGATCTGAACGGCGTTAAGCGCGGCCCCTTTGCGCAGGTTGTCGGAAACGATCCATAAATTAAGACCGTTTGCGATCGATTCGTCTTCACGGATGCGACCGACAAATGTATCGTCCTTACCGGCGGCATCAAGCGGAAGAGGATATTGATTGTTCGCAATATCGTCGATGACGATCACGCCGGGAGCGCCGGAAAGCAATTCGATCGCTTTATCGCGGGTGATCTTCTTTTCGGTCTCGATATTGACCGATTCACTGTGAGAGCGTATCACCGGCACGCGCACGCATGTTGCCGTCACACCGATCGAATCGTCCTCGAGGATCTTGCGGGTCTCATTGACCATTTTAACCTCTTCCTTCGTGTAGAAATTCGGCAATGGAACATCAATATGCGGAAGCATGTTAAACGCGATTGGATGCGGGAATTTTGTCGGCGGGTAAGAAGGATCGGCCGACTGTTTCACAAGTTCGGTAATGCCTTCCGCTCCTGCTCCGGACACGGACTGGTATGTCGAGACGACGACCCTTTTGATTTTGGCGTAATCGTGTAACGGCTTCAGGGCCACGACCATTTGGATCGTCGAGCAGTTTGGGTTGGCGATGATCCCCTTATGCCTCTTGATCGCCTCCGGATTAACTTCCGGGACGACCAACGGAACTTCGGGATCCATGCGGAACTGGCTGGTGTTATCGATAACAACGCAACCGTCCTTGACGGCAATTGGCGCCCAGACCTTACTGACGGACGCGCCCGGCGAGAATAAACCGATGTCAACGCCCTTGAACGTGTCTTCAGTTATTTTTTCAATGCGGTTTCCCTGGACATCTGTCGTGTTTTCCTTAATAGAGGTGGAAACGAGTTTCAATTGATCGTAAGGAAAATCACGTTCCTTAAGGATTTTGAGCATTTCAAGCCCGACGGCCCCTCGACAGCCGACGATTGCGACATTGTATTTCTTCATCCTTCAAACCTCCTCTATGACTTCAATTGTTCTGTGATCATATCTCCGATTTCGGTGGTTGTATACCCCATTTCACCGACGAGCATGGATTTCATTTTCTTAATGACTTTCCGGGTAGCGGTTTCGATGTTTTCGGTCGCTTCTTTTTCGCCTAAATGGTTGAGCATCATCTGGGCGGTCAGGATAGCAGCGATCGGATTAATAACATTCTTGCCCGTGAACGACGGCGCCGTGCCGTGGACCGGTTCGAACATGCTCACACCCGACGGATTGATGTTTCCGCTCGGGGCAACGCCCATCCCGCCTTGCGTGACGGCGGCCAAATCCGTGATGATATCGCCGAACATGTTGCCGGTGACAATGCCGTCGAAACGCTGCGGGCTTTCGATCATGTAAATGCAAATAGCGTCGACGTGACAGTAATCCGTCAGGATCTCCGGATAATCGGCGGCGACCTCGTTGAACGTTCTGTCCCACAGGTCATACGCATAGGTCAGGACATTGGTCTTCCCGCAAAGTGTCAGCTTGCCGACGAACCCCTTCTCTTTTTCTTCCGGGCTTAAACCTTTCCAGGGTGACGCGGCGTGACGTTTTTTGATCAGATCGAACGCGAAACGGACGCAGCGCTCGACCTGCTTGCGCGAATATACCATCGACTGGATAGCCACTTCATCCGGTGTTCCCTTTTTCTGGAATTCTCCGATGCCGGTGTATAACCCTCCCGTATTCTCTCGGATAACGACGTAATCAATGTCCTGCGGTGTCTTACCCTTTAAAGGTGTTGTGACGTTCTCGTAAAGCCGTACCGGTCTTAAATTAATATATTGGTCCAGATCGAAGCGCAGTTTTAACAGGATGCCTTTTTCCAAGATTCCGGGTTTAACATCCGGATGGCCGATGCCGCCGAGATAGATCGCGTCGAATTGCCTTAACTGTTCGACCTCCTCGTCGGAAAGCACCTCGCCGGTTTTCAGATAGCGTTCTCCTCCGAAATCGAAATCTGTCGTCTCTAAAGTAAAATTGTATTTGCTTGCGGCGGCGTTGAGGACCTTTAAGCCTTCGGCAACAACTTCCGGACCGATGCCGTCGCCCCCGATAACAGCAATTTTATAATTGTTCATGATCTGGTTTCTTCTAGGAATTATTCCTGAAATTTTTTAACGATGATGCTCGCGTTGTGCCCACCGAACCCTAAAGAATTCGACATAGCCGTTGTGACCTGTACTTCCCGGGCTGTATTGGGAACATAATCAAGGTCACAATCCGGATCAGGTGTTTCATAGTTGATCGTAGGCGGCACAATATTATTTTGAATCGCACCGATACAGGCGGCAAATTCAATGCCTCCAGCGGCACCTAATAAATGGCCGGTCATTGATTTTGTTGAACTGATAGGTACCTTCTTAGCATAATCTTTAAAAACGGTTTTGATCGCAAGCGTTTCAACTTTATCATTGAGCTTCGTCGATGTTCCATGAGCATTGATATAGGAAATGTCCTGAGGTGTTATTCCGGCATCATTCAAAGCGAGTTCCATTGCTCTTGCGGCACCTTCGCCGGACGGTTCCGGAGCCGTGATGTGAAACGCGTCTGACGTTCGTCCATAACCGATTATTTCGGCGAGGATTGTTGCGCCGCGCGCTTTAGCATGGTCTAAAGATTCTAAAATGGCAACGCCGGCCCCTTCCGCCATCACGAACCCGTCGCGATTAAGGTCGAACGGCCTCGAAGCTTTTTGCGGCGTGTCATTTTGTTTTGTTAAGGCCTTCAGCGCGCAGAAACCGCCGATGCCGAGGATCGTGGTTGCACTTTCCGTTCCGCCGGCGATCATCACGTCAGCGTCGCCGTACTGAATGAAGCGAAAGGCATCACCGATCGCGTTCGTTGCTGTCGAGCAAGCTGTTGTGATACAGGATGAAGGTCCTTTCGCGCCCGTGCGGATCGAAACCTGCCCTGCTGCTTCATTAATGATGATCTTGGGGATAAAGTGCGGGCTGATTTTTCGCGGGCCCTTATCCAGATATTTTTGATATTCATCCTGGAGCGTTTGAATGCTGCCGATCCCCGATCCGACGAGAACGCCGAAGCGGTTACGGTCGATGCTGTTAAGGTCGAGCTTTGCGTGGGCGATGGCCTCGTCGCTGCTGACCGCGGCGAACTGGACGAATGGAGCGAGGTTACGCGCTTCTTTTGTCGAGAAATGATCAAGGGGATCATAGTCCTTGATCTCACCGGCAATGCGACAGTCGAAACCGGTTGCGTCGAAATGCGTAATCGGTCCGATTCCGTTTTCTCCGGCGATGAGGGCCTTCCAGAATTTCTCTGCCCCGCATCCGATCGGGGACATGACCCCTAACCCTGTTATAACAACACGTCTTTTTTCCATATCGACTTAAACCCACTTATAGTACAAGGCCCCGGCGGTACGCCGAGGCATTGTAATTATGATCGTATAAATACTAAGGTAATCAGTTTTATTCTTTTTGAGGAGCTTTTTCGTTGATATACTTGATAGCGTCGCCGACACAAGTCATTTTCTCGGCATCTTCATCAGGGATCTCAACGCCAAATTCCTCTTCTAACGCCATAATGAGCTCAACGGTATCTAAGGAATCTGCACCGAGATCATCAATGAAAGATGCTTCGGGTGTAACTTCTTCTGGCTTGACACCAAGTTGTTCTGCGATGATTGACTTAATTCTTTCTTCGACTGCCATTAATCCTCCTCCTTTTTTTTGCCTTCACAAATAGTTAAATGGCCATTCCGCCATCGACTACGATCGTTTGTCCTGTAATATAGCTTGCTTCGTTTGAAGCAAGAAAAAGGCACGCGCCGGCAACGTCTTTTGCGGTTCCCAGCAATCCCAGAGGAATCTGCTTGAGCAATGTTTCACGGACGTTGTCATCTAGTTTTGCGGTCATGGCTGTTTGAATATAGCCTGGGGCGATCGCGTTGGCGGTAATGCCGCGCGACGCCAGTTCCCGCGCAATGGATTTGGTAAAACCAATGACGCCCGCTTTTGTCGCGGCGTAATTGGCCTGACCGGCGTTTCCCCGTATTCCAATGATCGATGCAATATTAATGATCCGCCCTTTCCGGGCCTTCATCATCGCTTTTGTAACAGCTTTGGTGCAGACAAACGGACCGCGGAGATTCACGTTAACAACGGCATCCCAATCGGTTTCGCTCATTCGAAGGAGTAAATTATCTTTCGTAATGCCTGCGTTGTTAACTAATATATCAACCCTCTTATATTTGTCAAGAATTTTCGTGACCATTTCCTGCACATTTTGAAGGCTTGTTACGTCGCAGCAAAAGCTTTCGGCCTTCAGGCCCCGGCCGGTAAATTCATTCTTGGTTTCCTCGGCTAATTCGGCATTAACGTCAATGATCATGACGATCGCCCCTTCTTCCGCGAAGGCCTGGGCGATCTCTTTGCCGATCCCTTGCGATGAGCCGGTTACCATAACAACTTCGTCTTTAAAACGCATATCTCAATTTCTCTTGGTTATTCTCTTTTTTGATGATTCGGCTTATGATATCAACTCAACCCTCATTTGCAAGGAAAAAATGATCAGATATCGATATCATCATAATGATTGTCAGCCCGGTTAAAAGGCGTAAAGGTGACGATCTGCTCCCTTGCGATCATTTCCTCGAATTTCTTTCTGGACCACTTCTTAATAAGCGCCCGTGCCCAGGGGATCAAGAGCAGAAATCCGATCGTATCGGTGATAAACCCGGGTGTCAACAGGACAACCCCGCCTACCAGGATCATGAGCCCATCGATCAGCTGGTCATTAGGCATGACCCCGCGGTTGAGGTCGTTCTGGATCTTTTTCAGTACAAGGAACCCCTGCAGTCGCGCCAGGTAGGCGCCGAGGACACCGGTAAAAATGATGATAAATAAAGTGTTTCCCAGTCCGATGTTCGAGCCGATCTTGATCAAAAGAGCGAGCTCGACAGCAGGCAAGATGGTAAATAGTAATACTAAATAAACGAACATGTTGAGGTGCTTTCTTTTTCAGGTGTTAATATTTTAGGTCCGGGACCAGTTCCAGAACGGACTCTTTAAGGTAATCCCGTTCGTAGAAATTCTGATCGACGATGGTCTCGTTCCAGAGGACAATGTCGAGGTCGATCGTTCGCGGAGCCTCATGGCTATGCTTTTCACCCCGGCCGAGTTGTGCCTCGATTGTTTTTAGCGTGGCTTTCAGTGACGTACGCTCTGATTCGGTTTCCAGGAGAAGAGCTCCATTAATAAAATCTGCCTGAGGAACATCTCCGACTGATTTTGTCGTTTTAAAACAAGATTCGGCCAGGATATGATATTTCCGGATAAGGATCTCTTTCGCTTTTTGAATATTGGTATCAGGTTCGATATTCGAACCTAAAGCAATGACCATACGGTTCATGTCTTTTTCTTCTCACTTAATTCGATGGAGACCGAGTCGGCAAAGCGCAGTGCAAGTGGTTTGTCGATACGGACAACTGCTTCTTCGACCAAAGGATCTTTCATGACGATCTTCAAAATGCATTTTGCCAGTTTCTCGATTAAAAAGAAACTGGACGGTTCAACCGCCTGAATAATGTTCTTGGTGATCGCTTTATAGTTGAGCGTATCTTTAAGGTCATCACTTTCAGAGGCTTTGGAAGCATCAAACTCGATCCTAACATTGATGACGACGTCCTGCTTGCACTCCCGTTCCCAATCATTGGCTCCGATGACCGTGCGTAATTTCAAGTTTGTGATACGAATAGTCGCCATTTAGATTAAATGCTCTCCCCCGTCATTAAAAATGATCTGACCGGTTACATAAGGATTGTTCATTAAAAATTCGATCGTTTGTGTGATCTGGCCGACGTCCCCATTCTTTTTCAAAGGGACTCTCCCGGTCAGTTTCTCTAAATAACCGGGCTTTGCGCGTTCCGGCGCGAAGATCAACCCCGGCGCGATGCCGTTAACGCGGATACGGGGTGCAAGCTCAACGGCAGACAGCTTGGTTAATTCGCCGAGGGCTTTCTTCGATAATAAATAAGCCGCGTGTGCTGTTTGGTTGTCGGTGATATGGGTATCCAGGATATTGATGATGTGCCCCTTTTTGCATTTTGAAGCAAACGCGGCGGTCAGGATATAAGGCGCTTTAAAATTAACGGCAAAATGATCGTCGAGCGATGTGAGCCTCGTGTTGCTTATGGTTGACGGTTCGAAGATCGACGCGTTATTGACCAATACGTTCAGTCGTGAAAATTTTTTTAAGACATTGGGAATGAGCGTAGCAGCTTGGTTGTAATCGGAAAGGTCGAAGGGAAAAAGCTCGCAGGTGCCTCCCCTTTGCCGGATCGTTTTCGCGACATTCTTTGCCTGCGCGCCTGACTTGTGATAATGCAAGGCGATCTTATATCCGCTTGATGATAAAGAAAGGCAAATGGCCTTGCCGATACGCTTGGCCCCGCCGGTGACGAGGGCAACTCCTTGTGTTTTATTTTCTCTTACCATGGGAAGGTCTACTGAATTAAGCTTAAGAATTCGGCGCGTGTCGAACTTTTCGCCCGGAAATCACCTAACATGCAGGATGTTTTCATTATGGAGTTCTGCTTTTCGACACCGCGCATCATCATGCACAGGTGCTTGGCCTCGATAACGACGCCAATGCCTTTGGCGCCGGTATGGTTCAATAGTGTTTCGGCGATCTGCCGGGTCAGGTTTTCTTGGACCTGCAGGCGGCGGGCATAAATATCGACAACACGCGCGATTTTCGACAGGCCGATGATCTTGCCGTTCGGTAAATAGCCGACATGGCATTTGCCGAAGAACGGCAGCAGGTGATGCTCGCATAAAGAGTATAATTCGATATCTTTGACAATGATCATCTCATCATTGTCTGATGGAAAAAGCGCGTTGTTGATGACCTTATCAACGTCGTCTTGATATCCGGTTGTTAAATATTTGAACGCCTTGGCAGCCCGCTCCGGAGTGGTCTTAAGCCCGGGGCGATTGATATCTTCCCCGATCGATTGAATGATTTTCCTGTAACTCTCTTCCATAATAGCGGCATAATATCATAGTCTCCCATTGAAGTCAAACCATTCCCTCCTCTGTAAACGCATAAAATGATGTATCGTATTCTAATCGTATTCTAATCTTCAAATTTTAATAGCCTGTGTTATAATGACGATTGTTGGGAGATAAAAATCAAAAAAAGGAATATGGAATATGATCCCTATCGTGGATTATCACATTCACACTGGCCTTTGCGGCCATGCTGTCGGTGAACCGTTAGAATATGCTGAAGCTGCGCTCGAAGCGGGATTAGAGGAAATTGGGTTCTCTGACCATGCCCCGTTTGTCCATTACGAAGACTCGGGCATTACCATGAATATCAAACAGCTTCCTGAGTATTACCGGATGATTGAAGATGTGCGCAAGAAATACAGCAATTGCCTGCGTATTAAGATCGGGATCGAAGCGGACTATATCCCCGGGTACGAAGATAAGACTAAAGCGATCCTTGATGATTATCCTTATGACTACGTAATCGGCTCCGTCCATTTTATCAAGGACTGGGGTTTTGATAATCCCGAGGAATTTGAGAAATGGGATGAAAAGGATGTTGATCAGGTCTACCGGGATTATTATGAACTTTTACGTCAGAGCGCCAAAACCGGCATGTATGACATTATGGGGCACGTGGACTTGGTGAAGAAATTTGGCCACCGCTCAACGCAAGAATTTACGGATGAGATCAAAAAGACCGCCCAGGTCTTTAAAGAATGCGGCGTTGCCGTCGAGATCAACACCTCAGGTTTGCGCAAGCCAGTTAAAGAGATGTACCCGTCGTTCTCAAACCTGAAGATCTACGCGGACGCTGGCGTCCCTCTGACCTTCGGATCCGATTCTCATGATCCTCATGATGTTGGTCGGAATTTTAAAGAAGCCATGGTCATGGCCCGTGAGGCGGGATATAGCGAGTATCTTCTGTTTAAAAGCCGTGGGATCGAACGGCGCATCAAGTTTTAGGTATTCATCCTTTTTATTGGATTTTATCAGAAACTTGTCATTCCCGCGAAAGCGGGAATCTAGGTCTCTCTATCTCTAGCAACTTACTGGATCCCCGATTAAAGCATTCGGGGATGACAGTATGCTGTAATAGCCAGTTTAGAGAGTTATTGGATCTCATTTTTGCAGCGATTTTTTGGAAGCGTATTTCCGTACAATATAGCCCTCTAAAATCCCGATAAATTCTTCTTTAATAGTCTGACCCTTCAAATTCGCGGTTTGTTTGCCGTCAATATACACCGGCGCGGTTGGTTGTTCTGAAGCGCCGGGCAAGCTGATGCCGATGTCTGCGTGCCGGCTCTCTCCCGGCCCGTTGACGACACAACCCATGACCGCGATCTTCAATCTCTCGATGCCGGGAAATTCTTTTTTCCAGGCCGGCATTTTTTGTTTGACGTATTCGCTGATATCCTTGGCGAGGTATTGAAAGTAATCGCTGCTGGTCCGCCCGCATCCCGGGCAGCTTGTGATGCTTGGTTGGAAGTAGCGCAGTCCCATCGATTGAAGAATGTGCTGGCAGATTTCAACTTCGCGCAGCCTTGGTACGTTCGGCTGGGGTGTCAGCGAAACGCGGATAGTGTCGCCTATTCCCTGCTGAAGAAGGATCGCAAGAGCCGCGGAACTTGAAGCAATTCCTTGAGTAGCACTCCCCGCCTCGGTCAAGCCTAAGTGCAGTACGTAATCACATTTTTGCGCGAGGCGCAAATAAGCCGTGACCATATCCTGCAGGACCGACATCTTGACACTGAGCACGATTTGGTCCTTCCCTAATCCGAGCTTCTCGGCGTGACGGGCGCTGGTTAACGCGCTTTGGATCATAGCGTCATACATGACTTCATTGAAATCCTTTGGATCCTTGAGTTCAGCATTTTTGTTCATCAGGTCGGTGACGAGTTCCTGGTCGAGCGAGCCCCAATTAACTCCAATGCGGACGGCCTTGCCATTTTCAATTGCGATCTTAATGATACGCGCAAAATTCTCATCGCGGCGGTCCCCTTTGCCGACATTACCTGGATTGATCCGGTATTTCGCGAGGGCCTGCGCGCATTCAGGGTGTTTTTCAAGTAAGGTGTGGCCGTTAAAATGGAAATCACCGATGATCGGCGTTGAACCGTAACCCTTGTTTGTCAGGACCTTGATGATCTTGGGCACGGCCCTGGCGGCGGCATCGTCATTGATCGTCCAGCGCACGAGTTCCGAACCTGCCTCGATCAATTCAATGGTCTGCTCAGCGGTTGCTGTCACATCCGCGGTAGGGGTATTGGTCATCGACTGGATGCGGACAGGATGATCACTGCCCAGAGCAACATTTCCGACCATGACGGTTGGGGTTTGTCTTCGGCTTTTAAGTTCCATGTGTAAAAATCCAAGTTTACTAATAAATGATACGTGCTATAATTACACCAATTATAGTGAAGAATGATGCGGAATTCAACCTAATTCCCGAGGGGAATCGTTTTTGAGGTAAACTAAGTTCATGGGAAAAAATCTTGCAAAAACACAGGGAGTTTGTGCTGGTGTGGCCTTTGCTGTCGATATTGTCGCCCAGGCGCTGAAAAAATATGGAGCTCCTCTCTATGTGTATCACGAGATCGTTCATAACACCTCTGTGGTGGACAGTTTCCGCAAAGAAGGGGTCATTTTTGTCGAGGATATCGACGAGGTGCCGGAAGGCGC
>DAOWBD010000031.1 GCA_030634235.1 Candidatus Omnitrophota bacterium
ATAAAGACTGTTTAAGAGAAATTAAAGAAGCGATCCATAAAATTGAAGAGCTAGTTTAAATGACGGGGGAGTAATGAAAATTTTTATTGGGGCAGATCATCGCGGGATTGGCTTTAAAAAGAAGATCACGCAGATATTAGAAAAGCAAGGAGCGAATGTCATCGATCTCGGGGCGTATGATCCTGCCAAGAGTTGCGATTATCCTCGAGTCGCTTATAAAGTGGCCAGCGAGGTAGCAAAGTCGCGTAATGGCCGGGGTATTCTTGTGTGCATGTCTGGGATCGGCCAGGCGATCGCCGCCAATAAAGTGCGTGGGGCCTATGCGGCTTTATGTTACAATACCGAATCAGCGGAGCTCTCGCGCAGGCATAATAATGCGAATATTCTTGTTTTGGGTTCTAAATTCGTTAAGCCGAAAGACATTGCCAAGATCCTTCGGGTGTGGCTGAATACTGAATTTGAAGGCGGACGTCACCGTCGCCGTGTTGGTCAGATCAAGAAAATAGAACAAGGAGCGAAGATCTAAGAAATGCAGCTAGGCCTAATTGATTGTAAAGGAGAATACATGGAGCATTTACGAGAAGTCGACCCGGATGTTTATGCCGCTATTGCTAATGAGACCCAGCGCCAGCATGATAATCTGGAATTGATTGCGTCCGAGAATATTGTTTCCGAGGCGGTGCTTGAGGCCCAGGGTTGTGTGATGACAAATAAATATGCCGAAGGGTATCCGGCCGCGCGCTGGTATGGCGGTTGCGAATATGTCGATGTTGTCGAGAATTTAGCGATCGAACGGGCGAAAGAACTTTTCGGTGCCGAGCATGTCAATGTCCAGCCGCATTCGGGGTCGCAGGCGAACATGGCGGTGTATTTAACCGCGCTTGATTATGGCGATACGGTTTTGGCCATGGACCTGGCTTGCGGCGGGCACTTGTCACACGGCCTTAAGATCAATTTTTCCGGTCGCTCGTACAATTTTGTTCCGTATACGGTCAACAAGGAAACCGAGATGTTGGATTACGATGAGATCGAGGCTTTAGCCAAGAAGCATAAGCCGAAGATGATTGTTGCCGGGGCTTCGGCTTATTCGCGGACCATCGATTTTAAGCGTTTCCGCGAGATCTGCGACAGCGTCGGGGCTTATCTTTTTGTGGACATGGCGCATATCGCGGGGCTCGTTGCCGCCGGCATTCATCCTTCACCAGTTCCTTACGCCGAATTTGTGACGACAACGACGCATAAAACCCTGCGGGGCCCGCGTTCGGGGATGATCCTTTGCCGGGAAGAATTTGCCAAGAAGATCAACTCGGCGGTGTTTCCGGGAATACAGGGTGGGCCGCTGATGCATGTGATTGCCGCCAAAGCGGTTGCCCTTAAAGAAGCGCTCAGCGATGAATTCAGACAATATCAGCAGCAGATTGTTAAAAATGCTGCAGCCCTTGCGCAATCGATGGATGGGCTTGGATATCGTATTGTTGCCGGCGGAACGGACAATCACTTATTTATGGTCGATTTGCGTTCGAAAAATGTTACCGGAAAAGAAGCTTCGGCGATCCTGGATCAAGTGCAAATAACAGTGAATAAAAACTTGATCCCGTTTGACCCGCAAAAGCCGACGGTTACAAGCGGGATTCGCATCGGGACGCCGGCTGTAACGACACGAGGAATGAAGGAAGATGAAATGGAGCAGATCGCCTATTTGATCGACCATGCCATTATGGAAAAGGATAACGCCGAGGGGCTTGAGAAGATCGCTGAGGTGGTCCATCATTTAGCTGAAATATTCCCGATTTATAAGCGTCTAAGGGATTAAAAAGGTGAGGCTTTAAATAAGCGCAATTTTGGAAAATATTATTTATGAAATGTCCGTCTTGCCAATATAATGAAACAAAAGTTGTCGACTCTCGCCTTAACGGCGACGGAACCTCTATACGCCGTCGCAGGGAATGCCTGAAATGCGAGAAACGTTTTACGACCTATGAATACGTCGAGCATGTTCCTTTGATGGTTGTTAAGAGAGACGGTCGTCGTCAGCCGTTTGACCGTGAGAAGATCATTGCCGGTATCGTCAAGGCGTGCGAGAAGCGCCCTGTTAGTATTGACAAGATCGAAGGTGTAACCGCGGAGATCGAGCGGATCGTCCAGAAGAAATACGACCGCGAGGTCGAGGCCAAGGATCTTGGGGAGATCATCATGGAGAAGCTCGCGATGCTCGACGAGGTTGCCTATGTCCGTTTCGCGTCCGTTTACCGGCAGTTTCGCGATGTGAATCAGTTCATGAACGAATTAAAATTGATGTTAGATAAGGAAAAAAAATAATTATTACATGCTTTTAGCCGTTGAAGGCGACGAGCCCGTGATCGGAGGTTTTAAGTGATCCAAGTGGAATTAAGCAAGATCATTATCGATGAAAAGCATCAGGACCAGATCATTGTTCTTAAAGAGAAGGACGGGGACCGCCAGTTCCCGATCGTGATCGGTTTTCTTGAAGCCTCGAGCATCAAGATGAAACTCTCCGGCATTGAACCGCCCCGTCCTATGACTCACGATCTTCTGGCCTCTGTTGTCGAGGGCTTAGGAGCGACGCTCAGCCGGCTCGTGATTGATAAAATGGTCAACAATACCTTTCATGCCAAGCTTGAGTTCAAGTTCAAGAATGGGAGAAAGAAGATCGTCGATGCCAGGCCTTCCGACGGGGTTGCCCTAGCCGTGCGGACAAATGCCTCGATTTTCGTGGAGGAAGATGTCATTAAAAAAGCAGCCATCTTTAATGCGTAACACCGTAGACATATCCCCATGCCTCTCTTATCCGATTATCCTCAATTAAAAACCATTTGCGATATTGCTAAACAGAAAAAAGTGTCTGTTTATCTGGTTGGCGGTTTTCTGCGCGATTTCTTGCTCGGGATCTCCAAAAAAGACTTCGACTTTGCCGTCGAGAAGAATGCGCTTGGCGTCGCGCGGGCATTTTCTGAAAAGATCAAAGGGGCGTATGTCCTTTTGGACGAGGACCGCGGATGCGCGCGTGTCGCTAAAAAGGTCAAGGGAGAGCTGTATACATTTGATTTCGCGGACTTTCGTGATAAGACGTTCGAAGGCGACCTTGCCCGTCGGGATTTTACGATTAATACGCTTTCCGTGGACTTGTCAAAAGTAAAGGCGAAAACAGAACTCGCGGACGTCTTGATGGATGTCAATCGAGGGCGCAAGGATATTGCGGACAAACGCATCAAGCGCGTCTCCGTTAGGGCATTTAAGGAAGATCCTTTGCGCATGATGCGGGCGTTCAGCTTGAAAGCGGTATTGGGTTTTAAGATCGAATTAAAAACCCTGAACCAGATCCGCAAGGAAAAAGACCTGATCCGTAATGTTTCCTATGAGCGTATCCGGGAGGAACTCTTTAAGATTTTAGAGACGGATAAATCAGCGCCGATCATCAAGTCGATGGACCGCGCCGGGCTTCTCGAGAAGATCATCCCGCAGGTGAAGATCATGTTCGATTGCAAGCAGGGGATCTATCATCACCTGGATGTCTGGCCGCATTCGATCGAGACGGTTGTTCAGTTAGAGAAAATATTCGCTCAGTTACGAAACGATGAAGAGGTTGCTGCTTATCTCGGGGAATCATTGGGCGGCAATCGCAGCCGGCGGTCGGTTATGAAATTGGCGGCGCTGTTGCATGATATCGGTAAGCCCGATACGCGACGGAAAGAAGGCGGAAAGGTTTCGTATCACGGGCATGAGCATGTCGGGAAAAACATTGTTAAACATGTCGCGAAGATGCTCAAACTTTCGGTTCGGGAGCGGCATGCGATTGAAGATATGGTCTGTTGGCATCTGCGCCCCGGGTATCTGTCGAATTTTAAACAGCCGAGTGAAAAGGCGATTTACCGTTATTTTCGCGATACAAAAGATGAGAGCGTGAGCACTTTGTTGTTGTCCTTAGCCGACCAGAGATCGACACGGGGGCCGGCAACAACGCAACAGGACCAGGAACATCATGAGACGATCTGCCTTAACCTGGTTCGTCGGTATTTCCAGAAGAAAAAGGAAAAGCCCTTTCAGCGGTTGATCAGTGGCGATGACCTCATCCGGAAATTGAAATTGAAACCGTCTCCGCTTTTTGCCAAGATTCTGTCGGAAGTTGAGGAAAGGCAAATGCTCGGGAAACTCAAAAATAAAACAGAGGCGCTGGAATGTGCCCGGAAGATTGCGGCGAAAAAGACATGAGGATGTAAAGGGGAGAGATCATGAATATAAGAAATATTGAGATAGTGATCGTCAATAGCGATATCACAGCGCTCGATGTCGATGCGATCGTCAATCCCGCGAACATGCAAATGAAGATGGAGGAGGGGCTCGCAGGAAGCATTAACAGAAAAGGCGGCGGCGCGATCGAAGAAGAGGCTCTCTCGAAGGCTCCTGTTGACGTCGGAGAAGCGGTTGTGACCAAGGCAGGGAAACTCAAGGCCCAGCATATTATTCACGCGGTCACGACGGGAGTTGAAGGGAACACGGACCAGGAGACTGTCCGTCATGCGGCGGCGAACGCGCTGAAATGCGCCCATGAGTTGAAAGTGGCGTCAATGACATTTCCGGCGCTTGGGTACGGTGTTGGCGGTTTTCCTTTGGTCGGATCCGCGAAAATAATCATTCAGGAGATCTTGAGATTTTCCAGGAAACCGGATATTGCTTTGAAAAAAATCGTTTTGTGCCTTAATGACAGCAAAACTTTTGAAGTGTTTGAATCCGCGGCCTGCGGATATCTCCGTCATATTCAAGAGGATCTCGGCCCCGGGCCGTATGTTACCGTTGATATTATTATTGAGTGCCAGGGCGGTATTGTTGTGATCGAACGTTCGAATCCGCCCTATGGCTGGGCGCTGCCCGGGGGTTTTCTGGATTACGGCGAGAGTTTAGAAGAGGCGGCGATCCGCGAGGCCAAAGAAGAAACGAATTTAGACCTGATGGATTTAAGACAGTTCCATACGTATTCGCAGCCCGACCGCGATCCGCGCTTCCAGACGATCTCAACGGTTTTTATCGCCGAGGGCCAGGGAATGCCGCAGTCTGGAGATGATGCTAAGGATCTGAAGATCGTGCGATATGACGGTCTGATGGAACTTGATTATGCTTTTGACCATAAAGAGATCATCAAAGAGTATTTAATTGAAAAAGATCTTGATTGAATGAGGTGAATTATGGAATTAACGAGCACGCAAGCCATTTTTGTGTTAGTGGGTGTTCTGGGGTTTTTTGCCGCCCTGATCGGCTATGCCATGAAGGACAGCGGCACAGGGCGTAAAGTTAAAAAGATCTTTACCCAGCAGGCTGGAAAAAGGGATGGAACGGTCGTGCCGCCTGCGAATAAATTTGCGGGGCCCAGCTTGCTGTTTTCCGTCGATGATATTGAGGTCAGCGTCGATATAGTTAATGGATCGAGGACAAGGCAGTGCTGTCTTCCCGGTTCGACAATGATCCGGGCCCGTTTGCCGAAGAAAAGCGAGAAGCAGTTCTCTATTTTTAGAGAAGAAACGCTTGAGCGGGTTGAAAAAGTCTTCGGGGTTCAAGATACACAATCAGGGGATGATGCCTTTGACCGGGAGTTCATGATCAAAGGGGATGATGAGGGTTTTTTGAAAAGTGTTCTAACATTGACCGTTTCAAAGCAGTTATTATCGAGTGTCGGCTATAATCCGATCATCGAGTTTACCAACGGGTATTTTCTTTTGAGCGTGTTCCATATTGTCGACAGCGAGGAACAGTTGGAGAATCTGATCAAAACAGCGTTAACCTTTATTGAGCGTCTGCGGGAGGTGGGATCATGACAGATAACAAGAAACGCATTGCTGTTGTGACCGGGGCTAACCGCGGGATTGGCTTTGAGGTTTGCAAGGAGCTGGCGCAGAATGATATTGATGTGATCCTGACAAGCCGTGATGAAAATATGGGGAAGGCCGCAGCGCAACAACTCAAAGAGGAAGGGTCTGTGCGGTATCATCAATTAGATGTGACCGATACGGCGAGCATCGGTCGTTTAAAGAAGTTTATCGAGGAGGAATGTGTCCGTTGCGATATTTTGGTTAATAATGCCGGTATTTTTCCGGACGCGGACGATGCGAGCGAGCCGAGTTTTCCGAGTATTTTCGATACCAAGATCGAAACCATGCGCAAGGCGATGGAAACGAATGTCTACGGGGCAATGTTACTGTGCCAGGCGCTCGTGCTGGTTATGAAAAAGAGTAATTATGGCCGGGTCGTTAATCTCTCAAGTGGCATGGGGCAATTGACCTACGTGAACGGATGTTATCCTGCCTACCGCGTTTCGAAGACATCGATCAATGCGCTCACACGCATCATGTCCGAGGAACTTAAAGAGTTCAATATCCTGGTTAACAGCATGTGTCCCGGTTGGGTCAAGACAGATATGGGCGGCCGGGGGGCTACGCGGGAATTGCCCGAAGGGGCGGATACCGCTATATGGCTGGCCACTCTCCCCGATGACGGCCCCCGGGGGAAGTTTTTCCGCGACAGAAAAGAATTCGAGTGGTAAAAGGTGCTCCTTTCCGATGGAATTCTTCAGGAGGGAGTCCGGCTGCAAAAGATTATAATCTTTCTATACCAATATAATAATTAGTGCTAAAGTATGAGGATAGATGTTCCAAAAAGAAGGAAATCAACTTCGAACGTAATGACCCCCAGCTCCAATCTTAAATACAAGTTTTTATTTTTTTGCTAATAATATTATTTAGGGAAAGTGCGCGTGTATGATCAAAGCAGTTTTGGACCGGCAATTGATGATCAGCGTTGATAATGATGTAGGTATGCTAGCGGCTGTGACCAGCGTGATCACTTCGACGGGGATTAACCTGTTGGCCAACTGTGCTTATGCGATAGGGGATAATGCCGCGTTTATGTTCGTCACGGATGATAACAATGCCGCGAAAAAATTGCTGGAATCGCATAATGTTAACGTTCAAGAGGAGGAAGTCATTCTGCTCTCCATTGATAACAAGCCGGGGGTGCTCCGGGCGGTGACGGATAAGATGGCGGAGGCCGGGATTGATCTGACGCTGATGTACGGGAGCGTTGATCCGAGTGCGGAGGTCGCAAGGATTATCCTTATTGCTAAAAACAATCTTGATGTCATGATGTTAATTAAAACAGAGTTGGAACGTAGTTAGAGTAAAGGAGGTTCTTGTGGCAAAAGCATCAGCGAGACATATTTTAGTGAATACGCAGGAGGAATGTGAAGAATTAAAGACCAAGATCGGGAGCGGTGAAGATTTTGCCGAAATAGCCAAACAGCATTCGCAATGCCCGTCAGGCCAAAAGGGCGGGGCTTTAGGAGAATTTAGCCCGGGTCAGATGGTCAAAGAGTTTGATGATGTTGTTTTCACCGCCGAGGTTGGCAAGACTCACGGTCCGGTACAGACGCAGTTTGGATATCACCTTATTCAGATTACGAACCGCGAAGATTAATAAAGCGGGCTATTTCAAGAGTGTGGGCTTTTTGCTTAAGACATTGTTAAATCCAAACGGATATATTAAAATAAAAGATATTTAAACGGGTTTTTATAGCCAACCAAAGAGATTGATTATGGACTACGATAATGATCACAATTCGGAATTAGAAAAAGCAAAGACCAGATTCTTAAACGGAATGTCGAGCGAGATCCAGAGAGCCATGAAAGATGTTTTAAAACATAGCGATCTTATCAAGAAGACGGGATTAAGCGAGGAGCAAAATGGATATATCGACACCATATATGTCAACGCGCATAAACTTTCCTGGGTTGTTAATGATATATTGGATTTTTGCCGGTTGGAGCTTGGAAAAGTTGACCTGCAGTCTATCGATTTTAATATTGAATATTTGATCAATGATGTCTTCAGAAAGGCTGTGGAGCAAAAAAAAGACAATCCGGTCGACACCTATATTGATATCGATAAGAATGTTCCCCTGGACCTTGTCGGTGATCCTACCCGGTTGCGCCAGGTCTTAGTTAATCTGCTTAGTAACGCGCTGAAATTCACAAAACAGGGAGAGGTTGGTATTACGGCCCATCTCATGAATTCGTCCGGTTCAAATGTCGGTGACGAGGTTTTTCTGCGCATTATTGTCAAAGATAGCGGGCAAGGCATTGTGTCGGAACGGCAGGACCCCATCTTTGAATTTCATAGCTGCGAAGATCCTTCAAAGTCGTGGGAATATGGCGGGACAGGATTAGGGCTGTCTATTTGTAAACTTGTCATCGAGTCTATGGGAGGGACGATTACGGTTGAGTCGGAAGAAGGGAAGGGGAGCAAATTTGTTATAACACTTTCCTTTGCAAAAGGTCAGTCGCTGCGTGAGAAAGGGATTTATTCTTTAACAAGAAGAGAATTGGTCGGCAAGAAAGCGGTCATTGTTGACGATAATGAGATCGCGCGAAAGATCCTCAAGAAAGGCTGTGAAACGATGGGCATTGATGTTCTTTTAATTTCAGAGTCGCCCAAGGAAGTTTTGCAAATGCTTGATGATTCTTTGAGCCAAGGGGAGAGGCCCGACTTGATCCTGTGTGATCTTATGATGCCCGAGATGGACGGCTATGAGCTGGCGCGGATCATTCGGGCGAATGATGGTTTTAGAGATGTTAAATTGATCGCGGTGACCTCGGCC
>DAOWBD010000054.1 GCA_030634235.1 Candidatus Omnitrophota bacterium
AATAGGTCAGCGCGAGCCCGAAGACGTAGATCAATGAGAGGCCAAACCCCATCCATTTCGTGCCTTTGGTATTGACCCCGGCGATAAAACTCGCCGTCAGCGGCATCACCGGATAGACGCAAGGCGTAAAACTGACCAAGACCCCGGCCCAAAAAACGATGAAATAATCAAGAAAATTTCCCTGAAGCTCCATAAGCGCATCCTGTTCGTCAATACTCCGTACAAATTAGTATGTTACTACAGATCAATGAACGCTTCCATCTATTAGTCGCAAATCTCGCCAATTTCTTACGACAGCCCCGAGAAGCACAACGTTCCGGAGGGGATCACATTAAACTTTGTACCCTAAATAAGGGCTGAGCCACTTCTGGACTTCCCCAACCTCTATCCCCTTGCGCGCAGCATAGTCCTCAACCTGGTCTCGGCAGATATCCCCGAGCCAGAAATACTTCGAGTCCGGATGGGCGAAATAGATGCCACTGACCGACGAGGCCGGGATCATCGCATAATTCTCAGTCAAAGTGATCCCCACATTCTTTTGAACCCCGAGAAGGTCAAAAAGTTCCATTTTTTCTGTGTGGTCCGGACAGGCCGGATACCCCGGCGCGGGACGAATGCCGCGGTAACGGCACTGCATGAACGCTTCATCATCGAGGTTCTCGTCGGGGGCATACCCCCAGAACTGCTTGCGCACGAGCTCATGCATGCGCTCGGCAAAGGCCTCGGCCAGACGGTCGGCGAGGGCTGTCGCGAGAATCGCTTTGTAATCGTCATTCTCACTTTTGTAGCTTGCGACCAATTCTTTGAGGCCAATCCCGGTCGTGACGGCAAAGCCGCCGATGTAATCTTTCACGCCCGTTTCCTTAGGCGCGATGAAGTCCGCCAGCGCGTAATAAGGCTTGCTGTCGGATTTCGCGATTTGCTGGCGCAATGTATGGAAAACCGTTTTGACTTCCTTGCGCTCATCATCCGTGTACACCTCGATGTCATCCCCGACGCTGTTAGCCGGGAAGAACCCCAGAACCGCCTTGGCCGTTAATAACTTTTGATCGATGATCTCCTGGAGCATCGTCTGCGCGTCGTTAAACAGCTCCTTGGCCTCTTCTCCGATCTTCGCATCCTTGAAAATATGGGGATACTTACCCTTGAGTTCCCACGCCATGAAAAGCGGCGACCAGTCAATGCGCTTTTTGATATCGGTCAGCGAGACGTCCTTAGTGATCTTCACGCCCAGAAAAGAAGGCTTAACGATTTGAGCACTCGCCCAGTCGGTCTTCATACCCTTCGCGCGCGCATTGCCGATCGGCATGTAACGCCTCGCCGACTGCCGGTTCTCATGCTCGTCGCGCAGGCGGTCGTACTGCGCGGCGGTCTCCTCGATCAGTTTCACCCGCGCCTCTTTGTCCATCAAGGCGCGGCAAACCCCGACGCTGCGCGACGCATCCTTTAGATGAATAACCGGCCCGTGATAGGCCGGCGCAATCTTCACCGCCGCATGGCTTGCCGACGTCGTCGCCCCGCCGATCAAAAGAGGAATATCAAAACCCTCGCGTTCCATCTCGGCAGCCACGTGAACCATCTCGTCGAGCGACGGCGTGATCAGCCCGCTTAAGCCGATCATGTCAACATTCTCCCGGCGGGCCGTCTCAAGGATCTTTTCACACGAACACATCACTCCAAGATCGATGATCGTAAAATCATTGCACGCTAAGACGACTCCGACAATGTTCTTGCCAATATCATGCACATCTCCCTTGACCGTTGCCATCAAGATCTTCCCCGCGCCCTTATGCTCATCGGCTTTCCCCTCCTCAATGAACGGCTGAAGATGCGCAACCGCTTTTTTCATCACGCGCGCGCTCTTGACAACCTGCGGCAGGAACATCTTCCCCGAACCGAAGAAGTCGCCGACTTTGTTCATACCGTCCATGAGCGGCCCTTCAATAACATCAATCGGACGCTTCGCTTCTTTGCGCGCTTCTTCCACATCCTCGTCAATGTATTCGACAACACCCTTCACCAACGCCTGCGAAAGCCGGTCGGCAACGGGCTGCTTGCGCCACTCGAGATCCTCGACGAGCTTCCGCCCCTTCGACTCGACCGTCTGCGCATAGGCGACCAGCCGCTCGGTCGCGTCAGCCTTCCGGTTGAAAAGAACATCCTCGACAAGCGTAAGCAAATCCTTGGGAATCTCGTCGTAAACCGTGATCATCCCGGCGTTAACGATGCCCATGTTCATGCCGGCCTGGATCGCGTGATAGAGGAACGCCGAATGCATCGCCTCGCGCACCGCATTGTTCCCCCGGAACGAAAATGAAATATTACTGACCCCGCCACTGATCAGGCAATGCGGGTGCGCCGCTTTAAGCGCCCGCGTCGCCTCAATGTAATCAATCGCATAATTATTGTGTTCCTCAATGCCCGTCGCTACCGCAAAAATGTTCGGGTCGAAGATAATATCCGCCGCCGGAAAACCGACCTCTTCGGTCAGGATATTGTACGCCCGGTTGCAGATCTCAACCTTGCGCTCCTTGGTATCCGCCTGTCCCTTCTCGTCGAAGGCCATGACGACAACCGCGGCCCCGTAACGCTTGATCTCCCGGGCCTGTTTGCAAAAGACCGCCTTGCCTTCTTTTAAACTGATAGAATTGACGACCGCCTTGCCCTGAACGCATTGCAGCCCCGCCTCAATGACGAGGAAATCCGACGAATCGATCATAACCGGCACGCGCGCGATATCCGGTTCGACAGCGACAAGATTCAGGAACTTGACCATCGCCTCCTTCGAGTCAAGCATCGCTTCGTCCATGTTCACGTCGATGACCTGGGCGCCGGCCTCGACCTGCTGGCGGGCAACAGAGAGCGCTTCTTCATAATTTTCCTCGCGGATCAACCGCGCGAATTTCTTCGACCCGGCCACATTGGTTCGCTCCCCAATATTGATAAAATTCGTCACGCTCGAAACATTGAGAGGCTCTAATCCGCTGAACGATGTCCGCCGCGAGATCTCCGGGATCTTTCGCGGGGTAACATCAGCAACAGCGTCGGAGATCGACTTGATGTGTTCCGGCGTCGTCCCGCAACACCCGCCAACAATGTTCAAGTATCCCGCCTGAGCCATCTCTCTGATCCGCTGGGTCATCTCCAGCGGGCTTTGATCATATTCCCCCAAAACATTGGGCAAACCGGCATTAGGATAACAGCTGACATAACAAGGCGCGAGTTTCGATAATTGGCCGATGTACGGGCGCATATCCTCGGCGCCAAGCGCGCAATTTAAACCGACCGTCAACGGATTGGTATGGGCGACGGAAACCCAGAAGGCTTCGGTCGTCTGCCCCGACAACATGCGCCCGCTCGCGTCGGTGATCGTCCCGGAAATCATGACCGGGATCGGCTTGCGCTCGGAGTCACAGTAAGCGCCGATCGCATAAAGGGCCGCCTTGGCATTGAGCGTATCGAAGATCGTCTCCACCAGCAACAGATCGACCCCTCCGTCAATAAGGCCGCGGATCTGTCTGAAATACGCTTCGGTCAATTGGTCGAAGGTCACGGCACGCGCGCCGGGGTCGTTGACATCCGGCGACATTGATGCCATGCGGTTAGTCGGCCCGATAGCGCCGGCCACATAACGTACTTTTTCCGGTGTTTTCGTTGAAAAAGCTTTCGCCGCTTTTTTGGCGATCTTCGCAGAGGCGAGGTTCAGATCATAGGTCAGGCCACTCATCTGATAATCCCCGAGGCTGATCGGATTAGCACCGAACGTATTGGTTTCGATAATATCAGCGCCGGCTTCAAGATAAGCGGTATGGATCTCCTCGATGATCCCGGGCTGCGTGATCGACAGCAGGTCGTTGTTCCCTTTGACATCGACGTTGTGATCCTGGAATTGGCTGCCGCGGTAAGCGGCCTCGTCAAGTTTGTAGCGCTGGACCATGGTCCCTAACGCGCCATCGATAACCAGGATCCGTCGCCCGAGTACGAGATGAATTGGATGATTAGGAAATGGTAATGTCATAATGATTTGTTTAAAAAATCCCAGCCAGACTTCTTGCCGGGATCCAGATTCTTTAAGAAAGAATGTTCAGCCTATTGTGAAACACAAATACGGTTTTTCCCCTCCTGTTTGGCCTGATGCAAGGCCTTGTCCGCATTTTGGATTAACCGATATTGTGTAATACCGTCGACATAGCCGGCGGCACCAAAACTCAGGGTCACTTCTTTTTTAAAAGCAGCCCGCGCTACGGCCGCCTGGATCTTTTGCGCCGCCTGCTTAACCCCTTCAATATCCGTATTGGGTAAGATGATCGCGAATTCATCACCGGAATACCGGCAAACAATGTCCACTTCTCTAAGCTGATCCCGGAAGATCTGGCCGAGCCCCTTAAGCAAGGCATCCCCTTCAGGCTGCCCGAACGCGTCATTATACGGCTTGAAGTCGTCGATATCAATCATAATAACACAAAGTGGGATGTTATTCCGCCGGCATCTCTTAATTTCATAATCAAGGCTCTTGGAGAATTGGCGGTAATTATAAATATGGGTAAGCGGATCGGTCACAGCAAGAGAACTTAATTCTTTGTAGAGCCTGACATTCTCAAAAGCAACTGATACTTCGCGGGCAATAGAGCTAAGGATCCGCAGATCTACATCTCCGAAAGCCCGTTCATCATTTGCCGCGGCTTCCCTACCTTTTCCTTTTTTCGGTATCTTGTTAGAAACATTGATCACTCCGACGACCCTCTCCCCTAATGTGATCGGAACGATCATGAATGATCGCCCGAGATATGTCGGCCTGTTCGCTCTTTGAAACTTCCGGTCGTATTCGATATTCCTGACCAGCAACGGCTGCCCGTCTTGAACGACGGTCCCGGCGATCATCTCCCCGGACTTGACCCTCGCCTCTTTGACGACCTCATCGCTTAATCCCCTCGCGCCGACGATCGATAATTCATCTGTTTCATCGTCGAGGACCATCAAAGAGCACTTCATGACCTCCAGGATTCTCGCCGTGCGCTCGACAATACAATCAACGAGCTCATCAAAGTCCTGAATGGAGCTGATCGTCTCATCGAATTCCAAAAGCTGCTCCAGCTTTTGCTTTTCCATCACCAATTCTTCTTTAAGCTGGCTTTTCTCGGTCACATTGTATATGATCCCCTCAATGCCGATCACCTCGCCCTCGTCGCTCTCAACCAGGTTGCTCGTGACCGACAGGATGACCGGCATATGGTCTCTCCGGATGATCTCGACCTCATAATCCCGGACGGATCCGGTTTCATTTATTTTCTTCAAGAACTCCGCCCTTTTTTTAACATCTTCGAATACGACATCCGCTAAATTGGTCCCCAGAACATCATCCTTCGTTTCAAACCCCAGCGCGAGAACGTAGGCGTGATTGACATAAAATAAATACCCTTTCACATCAGCGATAAAAACACTAACATGCCCTCTCTCGACAAGGCGGCGGAACATCTGCTGGGACTCCGCGTGCGCCAGGTTCAGGTCTTTCGCTCTTGCAATGTAAGTCGGCTTCTTATAATTTCCGGTTGGTTCAAACTCGATCATGCGTCTCTCCGTTATTCCTATTTATCCTGACAGAATACTTTGTTTTTCCCGTCTTTCTTAGCCTTGTGCAGCGCGGCATCCGCTTTTAAACCTTTTGATCTCATAGGCCAAACACTCCATTAAATGCCGGTAATGGAAGTAAAATCGAGGAGAATGCTTTCTTTTTGAGCGTCCTTTTTCATCTTAAACACCCTCGATCTTCGATCGGACAGTCCCTGCGCAGATTGAACAACACGGAGAGATCATAAGTGGTTTTGGAGAAACAATTTGGTGTTAGCCCCTTAGTTGCCGCCGATTCCCCACACACTTTGAAAACCAGCAACTTCTTCTTCCGAAAAGTTCTCCGGGATTCCTTCTAATAATTCTTTATTCAAAATGTTATCACGGGGAATAAATCTTTGCAACCGATACTTCTTGGTACCTTCAATGAGGGAAACCATCTTAGGAAGGTCTTCGACCGGGACAACCGGCGCGGCAAGAGTAGTGCGGAATTCGTGGGTCAGGTCAGAATCGAGGATGATCTGAATGCTTTTTTGGACCCGCTCGGCACAATCTTTCAAATCGGTCAATTGGACATATTTTTCCAAAGGCGCTTTAATGTCCATGGCGATGTAATCGACCAAATTAAGTTTCAAAATCTCTCTTAACACGTCCGGATTACTCCCATTGGTATCTAATTTGACAGGAAACCCTATGTCTTTGACCTTTGTAAGGAATCCGATAAGGTCCTTCTGTAAGGTTGGCTCGCCACCGGTAACAACAAGGCCTTCGATCTGGCCGATGCGTTTTTCGAGGAAATCAAGAACCGTATCCTCGGGGATAGGATCACAGAAATATTCAGGCTCGACCAATTCAGAGTTATGACAATAGGGACACCGAAAATTGCATCCTTGTGTGAAAACAACCGCCGCCATTTTTCCGGGGTAATCGATAAGAGAGAATTTTAAAAGCCCACCGATCTTCATATTTTCACCATCGACAACAGAGGGCGCGAAAAACCGCGCCCTCGTATGTATTATTTTATTTTTTGACCTAAGCTTGGCAAACAACCTCTTTCTCGTCGCTTGTGGAACACTCGCAAGTCTTCTGCTCGACCTTGTAGGTCTTACGAATATCAAACTCCGCTCTTTTCCCCTTATTCCACTGCTGGATAGGCCTGAGATAACCGACAACCCGCGAATAGACCTCACAGGCGGCTTCACATTTCGGGCACGTGTGCTGCTCCCCGGCAATATACCCGCAGTTCGGACAGACGCTGAACGTCGGCGTAATGGTAAAATAAGGAAGTTTGTAGCGGGTGCAGATCCTGCGGATCAGGGATTTGAGCCCATCGATATCCTCGATCTTCTCACCGATAAACCCGTGAAGAACCGTCCCGCCCGTGTAACGGCTCTGCAAGTCATCTTGGAGATCGAGAACCTCAAAAACATCGTCGGAATAATTGACGGGAAGATGGGTCGAGTTGGTGTAGAACGGATCGG
>DAOWBD010000033.1 GCA_030634235.1 Candidatus Omnitrophota bacterium
GAAGATTTAGATTTTAATACGGCCAATATCGAACAAAATGAATTTGAGGATTTATTAACAACCATCAGCCTGGAATTAAAAAGATCGGGCATCAAATCCTCACTTGATTTCAAACATTGGGGAAACATCTATTGCGGTAAATTGATTTTTGAAGATATTGAAAAAACATATAATGTTCGTTCAAAATACTCAAAAAAAGGCGGAATCATTATTAAATTTGAAACAAATAGGCCTTCATGGAAAATCATCAAAGAGTCCGGTGTCATCACAGGATACGGTCAATTTTTCCCATGTGTTTGTACAGACAAAGGAACTCTTTTTGCTGATAAGATTGATGCCTTATTAAAAAAAAATAGAGCGCGCCATATTTACGACATTATTTTTATGCTCTCGCGACAATATCCCGTTAGAGAAGATCTACTGAAAATCTATCACATCAACGCAAAACCAATGGAGGCGATTGAAGGAAGAATTATGGAGTTTAAAGACGCTCAACTAAAAAAAATCGCAGAAGAACTACGTCCATTTCTGTTTGATGAATCCGAAGCTGACCTTATTGCTAACGCTAAACAGATTATTCCCGCTTTGATTAAAAAGTATAATGTATAACTTAAAGATGAATAAATCGTGCAGGATGAGCTGAAGAAGGCGGATGTGATCATAGTTTTGGGCGGTGGAAATGACCGGGTCGAAGAGGCTGTGAGGCTTTACAATGAAGGATTAGCCGGACATATGATCATGACCGGTAATAGGGTTGCTGGAGGGATGCAAAGAAGCGCAGTACGGTTGGGTGTCCCTGAGGGAAATATCATTCTCGAGACGGAGGCAAGAAGCACGTATCAACATCCCGGCCTGGTCAAGCCGATCATGCAGGCGCGCGGGTTTAAGTCGGCGATTGTGGTCAGTTCACCTTACCACATGCGCCGGTCGGCGATGTTGTTTGACCGGGCATTTAAGAACAGCGGTATTGATCTTATCTATCATCCGGTCCAAGACAGCTGGTTTGACGCGGATGACTGGTGGACCAAAGCGGTTTCACGCCGGGAGGTGAAGATGGAGTACGTGAAGCTGGCGGTGAATGTTTGGGGGACCCGGGTGAGTCAATTTGTGGGTAATTTAGTTGGGGAAAGTAAGTGATGGAAAAGGGGACACATGCTTTCCAGGTGGGGGACACATGCTTTTGTCCCTCGGAAAGCAATAGACAAAAGCATATGTCCCCGAAAAGTTGAAAAGCATATGTCCCCCTTTTCCATGACAAAAACAGCACGTCATTCCCACGAAAGTGGGAATCCACGACGACAAAAGTTCTAGATTCCCGCTGGAGTTTATCCCGTAATTTGGATTCCCGCTAAAAGATTGCGGGAATGACAAATCGGCAGGCAGGTATGCGGGGCGGGAATGACAGGATAAAATGAAACGTTTATTTGACATAATTTGTTCGTTATTTGGTTTGATGATCTTTGCCCCGCTGATGTTGGTGGTCGCTGTGATTATCAAACTGACATCCAAAGGGCCGGTGCTCTATTCTCAGGTACGGTCGGGCCTGCATCAAAAAGCGTTCTATGTTTATAAATTCCGGACAATGGTCGATCAAGCGGACAAGATAGGAACTTCCGTGACAACAGGAACGGATCCGCGCATCACTCTGATCGGCCGGATTTTACGCAAGACGAAATTGGATGAATTGCCTCAGCTGTTTAATGTCCTTAACGGGGACATGAGTTTTGTGGGCCCGAGGCCGGATGTGCCAGAGATCACTATGGATTATACGCCGGAGATGAAACGTATATTTTTAGTCCGGCCGGGGATCACGAGCCTGGCTACCCTGCACTTCCGTCATGAGAAAGAGATCCTGGCGAAGGTTTCGGATCCTGATAAGTTTTACGAGGAGGTCGTTGTTCCCTTGAAAGTTAAATTGACGATGGAGCATGCGCGCAAGAATTCGTTCTTTTTTGACCTGAGTGTGCTTTTGAAGACTGTTTGGGTGTTGCTGCCGCTGGGAAAAATATGGCCCATTAAAGAACACGAATTAGTTAAAGAAGTTAAGAAGAAATATTCGTTATAAACTCGAATAATGATAAAATTAAAAAATTATTGGATTATTATTAATATGCGATTATACTTCTTATAAAGGATCAATCTGTCAGAAAAACTACCTACAGTTTTCTGACAAATAATAATGGTAATGATTATGCAAAGTATTGAGAATAATATAGTTAGAAGAATTAGAGGTAAAGGTAGGGGTGCGGCATATGCAAGCAAAGATTTTCTTGATTTAGGAACTCGTGCGGCCGTAGATCAGGCCCTTTCGCGCCTTACCGCAAAAAAGGCGATTCGTCGCTTAAAACCAGGATTATATGATTATCCCCGAATCAATGATAAGTTGGGGGAAGAATTAGCGCCCGTCATTGAAGAAGTTGCTAAAGCAATCGGGCGGAAAAATAATTTCCGCATTCTCATTTCAGGCGTGCTTGCCGCTAATCAGATGGGTTTATCAACGCAGGTTCCTGCCAAAATTGTTTTTCTGACTGATGGCAGAGACCGCAAGGTCAAAATACATAATCAGTCTTTGATTTTTAGGCATGCATCTCCAAAAAATATGGCGATATGCGGGAAAAAATCAGAAATGATCTTACAGTCTCTGCGTTATCTGGGGAAACGCGGTGTTGATGATGATGTCATTGACAGGCTCAATACGATATTGTCCGATAAAGACAAAAAACATCTTAAAAAAGATATTAGATATGCTCCTGAGTGGGTAGGTGCTGTTGCAGATAAAATTATTGGAGACTGTGAATAATGGACGATATTGCAAAATTATCCCAGAAAGAACTGAACTGTTTGATGAAACTGCTTCGAGGCGGGAAAATATGTCTTCGCTCATTATTGAAAAAGACTTCTGGGCCTGCTGGACGCTGGATAAAATATTTTTCAACAAGCCGCTTTCGCCAAGCATTATTTTTAAAGGAGGGACAACGCTTTCTAAAGTTTTTAATGTTATTAATCGTTTTTCCGAAGACATTGATTTATCAATACTCCGTGATGACCTAGGATCTGGCGGAGAAAAGTAAAATCGGTAAAATCGGGACTGTAAAATCGGGACTGACACCTTTTTTCTTTCGTTTAACAATCTGAAAAAAAGGGTCTGTCCCGATTTTTGAAAGGTGTCAGTCCCGATTTTTGAAGTCCCGATTTTTCGATTTTTAAAGCGAAAACTCAGGAAATAGGGACAGACACCTATTTATTGACAGACTTTCGTAATTGTTATAGGCTTAACTCACGCCAAGAATCGCAAGGGTAGTAGGGGTGGGCCTGCCGCATCACATAACCCAACGAGGAAACTATCGTCAGCAGATTTTTAAAGACGATCCCGGCGAAGTGGCAACAATAAAGAGACAGACGATAAGAGGCAGGCCGATAGCGAGCGTCAATTTTATAGAAAAAATGGAGAAAAAATGAAAGAGGGTCTTATTTGTGAAAACAAAGGGCAGGCCGAAAAAGAAAGACAGAAGAGAAACGGGGAGAAAATAGGTGTCTGTCCCTATTTAATTGCCCTTGTCCGCTAGCCTCAAATATAGTATAATCAGTCCTTGTTTTGGCACCTCGTATATATTAATATTTGTAGTAGTAATATTTAAATATCAAAATTTTCTCGGAGCGTAGCGCAGTTGGCTAGCGCACTTGTATGGGGTACAAGAGGTCGTGAGTTCAAGTCTCACCGCTCCGACCATTTTTCATTGAGCAGATCAATCCCAAAACCAAGGACAAACTTATGTTTGGAAAAGAAAAAAAACAAGAATCTGAGAAGCAGGGCATTGAACGCCGGCAGTTTGAGCGGATTAAGAAGAGCTTCATCCTTTCTTATTTCGACACAAAAAATCCGACCCATAAGTTCGAGATCACCCAGCTGAAGAATATCAGCTTAGGCGGAATGTGCTTTGTGACAACCAAAAGTTTTGAACGTTCGACAAAATTAGGTGTTGAGCTCAAGACTCCGTATATTGCCGGAACCACTTATCTAGAAGGGGTCGTATTGCAGTCCCATGAAAAAATGAAGGGCACGATCTTCGAAACACGCTTAGAGTTTGACTCGCTCGACACAGAAGCGACCGTGCTGTTAGAAAAATTAATGAAGTTCTTTACAGATGCTAAGGACCAACCTCATGACTAAAATCAATATCGGATTAATAGGATACGGCACCGTCGGCTCGGGCGTCGTCAAGTTCTTAAGCAACCGGAAATCCTTTATCAAGAACAAATTCAACACAGAGTTCACGATAAGGACCCTGTGCGACCTGAAACTGCCGAAAAAGAATACCCGGGGATTAGGCAGGACCCGCCTGACCAAAAAGGTTCAGGACGTCCTCGACGACCCAAAGATTGATATCGTCATCGAGCTGATCGGCGGGCTGCATCCGGCCAAAGAGATCGTCGTTAAAGCCCTGAACCAGGGCAAGCACGTGATCACGGCCAACAAGGCCCTTATTGCCAACAGCGGCAAGGAACTGTTCCGGATGGCCAAGAAACAAAATTGCCACTTGTACTTTGAGTCATCCGTGGGCGCCGGCACTCCGATCATCAAGACCATCACCGAAGGCATCGTCGGCAATAAATTTAACAGCATCTACGGAATCATTAACGGGACGTGCAATTTCATCTTGAGCGAAATGACCCAGAGAAATTATTCCGTCGCGCAGGCCTTGACCGAAGCGCAGAAAAAGGGATTCGCTGAAAGCAACCCGACGCTGGATATCAACGGCATGGACTCGGTCCATAAGCTGGCGATCCTCGTGTACCTTACCTTTGGCAAATTTATCGATGTCAACGATATCTACCGGGAAGGGATCACGCACATTTCCCACGACGACATCGAACATGCGACAAGTTTGGGCCTTTCGATCAAACTCCTGGCCATCGCCAAAAAAGAGGATAAGAACATCGAAGTGCGCGTGCATCCGACATTGATCTCAAAGAACCATCCGCTGGCGTCGATCAACAGCATTTATAATGCCGTCTACATGAATACCGACCCGCTCGGCAGCGTGCTCTTGTCCGGCGAGGGCGCCGGCCAGATGGCCGCCGCCTCCGGCGTCATCAGTGACCTGATCAACTTTGCGTCGAGAGGAAACAACTCCGCCTTGCCTTGCAACCGTTACAGCGAGGCCTCCGGTCTAAAAATCAAGAAGATCGACCAGATCAAGACCAAGTTTTACATCCGTTTCATGGTCACCGACAAGCCCGGCATCCTGTCGGTCATCACGGGGATTCTCGGCAAACACGGTATCGGCATCAATTCGGTAACGCAAAAGGCGCATAACCCAACGTCCACGGTTCCCGTTATTATGTTGACCGATTATACTTCGGAGAAAATGCTGCGCCTCGCGCTCAACAAGATCCACAAACTGCCGGTGGTCAAAAGCAAACCGGTGGCGATCAGAATGGAGAAATTATGGTGAACTGGAACGGCCTGATCGATCATTACCGCGAATATCTTCCCATCACGGAGAAGACCCCTATTGTAACGCTTCTCGAAGGGAACACGCCGCTCGTGCTGTCGGAAGACCTCACCGAAGCCGTCGGCCCGAAGGTCTATTTAAAATACGAGGGGCTCAACCCGACGGGTTCGTTTAAAGACCGCGGCATGACTATGGCCATCTCGAAAGCCATCGAAAAGGGCAGCAAGATGGTCATGTGCGCCTCGACGGGAAACACGTCGGCTTCCGCCGCAGCCTACTCGGCAAAGAGCAGCTGTTTGAAATGCGTCGTCCTGATCCCTGAAGGCAATATCGCTCTTGGCAAATTGGCCCAGGCGATGATCCACCAGGCGCAGGTCATTGCCATTCGCGGCAACTTCGACGAAGCCTTAACGCTCGTCAAAGAAATAACCGATAAGTATCCTGTTGAGTTGGTCAATTCGATCAACCCGTACCGCATCGAAGGGCAGAAGACCGGTTCTTTTGAAGTTTGCGATTATCTTAAGGACGCGCCGGAATTCCACGCGATTCCCGTCGGCAACGCGGGCAACATTACCGCTTACTGGAAGGGTTATAAGGAATACAAGGCCGCGGGGAAATCGACCCAACTGCCGAAGATGCTCGGCTTTCAGGCCGCGGGCTCCGCGCCCATCGTCCTCGGACATGTCGTCGAGAAACCTGAAACGATCGCCACCGCCATCCGCATCGGCAACCCGGCGAGTTGGAAGCAGGCCGAAGCCGCGCGTGATGAATCCGGCGGTTTGATCGATTCCGTCACCGACGATGAGATCCTTGAGGCCTACAAGCGCCTGGCGTCCAAGACCGGCATTTTTGTCGAACCGGCATCAGCCGCTTCCGTCGCAGGAATCCTGAAGCTCAGCCAAAAAGGCTATTTCAAAGATCACAAGGACGCGCGCGTTGTCTGCACGGTTACCGGTCACGGCCTGAAAGATCCAAATATCGCGATTAAAAATGTCACCGATCCTGTCGTCCTCGACGCGGATATCAAAGCAGTCCTTAATAAAATCGGATTGTAACCCAAACTGACCCCGGGGGTCAGTTTGGCGGTTTAACCATAAACTGACCCCCGGGGTCAGTTTGGGTCAGTCTGGTTCAATGCTTAACAACAAAAAAGTCTTGATCACGTGCGGGCCGACGTGGGTGCCCGTCGATACCATGCGGGTTATCAGCAACCGGTCCAGCGGGGCATTAGGGCAGATGCTCGCCGAAGATTTCACCAAAGCCGGCACGAAGGTAACATTACTTGAAGGGCCCGTCGCCAAACCGGCGGCGTCGAAAACGTTTAAGGTTCTGAAATTCCTGTTCTTTGATGAGCTCGCGGCGTTGATGCGTGCGGAACTCAAAAAGAACTACGACGTTTGTATTCACGCCGCGGCTGTTTCAGATTATAAAGTAAAGAACCCTAAGAGAACCAAGCTGAGCTCAAAGCTAAAGAAACTGAGGCTTGATCTCGTCCCGACAGAGAAGCTCGTCCACCGGATCAAAAAGCTGAACCCAGGACTTTTCCTCGTTGCCTTCAAGCTCGAAGCAAAGATGACCAGAGCCGCCGCGGCCGAACGATCGAAGGACCTTTTCGAGAAGGGGAGAAGCGACATCGTCGTCGCCAACAGCCTTCAGGGACAAAAATATTCGGGATATATCCTGGATAAGCATAAAAAATTTCTGGCACACGAACAATCGCGTAAAGGACTTTCAAGAACACTGGTGAAGATCGTAGGAAAACACCTATGAAATATATCATTATCATTCCGGACGGCGCGGCCGATGTGCCCGTCGAGGAACTTGGGAATAAAACGCCTTTGGAGGCGGCCCGCACCACGAATATGGATTACCTGGCCCAGCACGGGTGCACGGGATTGATCCAGACGATCCCCGATGGGATGAGCCCCGGTTCCGACATCGGCAACATGGCGCTTATGGGTTATGACCCGGCAAAGCACATGACCGGACGCGCGCCGCTTGAGGCGGCAAACCTTAATGTCACACTGACCGACAACGAGGTCGGGTACCGGTGCAATTTGGTCACCGTCATCGACAGTAAAATGGTCGACTACAGCGCCGGGCATATTAAGTCCAAAGAGGCCGCTCTTTTGATCGACGCTTTAAACGAAGAGATCGACATCGACGGGGTTAAATTCTATGCCGGGAAAAGTTATCGTCACCTGCTCGTTCTGAAAGTCCGCGATCCGAAAACATATTGCGCTATCAAGACCACGCCGCCGCATGATATTTTAAACCAGGAGATCAAGGCCCATCTGCCTAAAGGTGCGGAATCCGGGATGCTCTTAAAGCTCATGGAGAAATCCAAAGATATCTTCGCGAAGCATTCGGTCAATGATGTCCGTGTCGACCTCGGCGAGAACCCGGCGACGATGATCTGGCTCTGGGGCCAGGGAACACGCCCGGACCTGCCATCATTTAAAAAGAAGTTCGGCGTAACCGGATCGATCATCTCTGCCGTTGACCTCGTCAACGGCATCGGGCGACTGGCCGGCCTTGACATTATCGACGTACCCGGAATCACCGGCTACTATGATACGAACTATTTAGGAAAAGCGCAGTACGCGCTCGAATCCCTCAAGCATAAAGACTTCGTCTATATTCACGTCGAGGCACCCGACGAAGCCGGCCATAACGGCGATATTAAGGAAAAAGTCACCGCCATCGAGAAGATCGATCAGGATATCGTCGGGACCATCTTAAATCACTACGGCGAACACGACAACATACGTATTCTTGTTTTGCCGGACCATCCCACTCCGGTGAAACTCAGGACGCACACATCTGATCCTGTTCCGTTCGTGATGTTTGGCAAAGGCATCGCTCACGACGGCTCGCAGGACTACAGCGAAACAACCGGGAAGAAGAACGGCCTGAAATTCGAAAGCGGAGAGGCCATCATCGACCACTTTATGACAAAATACTTATAAGGACTCAAAGAAAAATGAATAAGCACATCATCGTTCAAAAATACGGCGGTTCTTCCGTCGCTAATATCGACCGGATCAAGGCCGTCGCTAAACGCATTCTCTGCTCAAAAAAGAAAAATAACGGGATCGTTGTCGTTGTTTCGGCTCTGGGTGACACAACCGACGAGCTTGAAGAACTGGCCTTTAACATTACCAAAAATCCTCCC
>DAOWBD010000051.1 GCA_030634235.1 Candidatus Omnitrophota bacterium
ATCAGGTAATGATGAACACGGGTCGCTAAACGATAATAGAGTTCCTCAACAGTCACGTAGTCCTCATCAAACAGCGATCCGGCCCGCTTGTTAAGCTCGTTTAAGAACAGGCAATCGTCATTCGACGTTAAAGCGTAAAACCCTCCGATAACCCGCAGGAACATATCAACATAAGGGTTAAAAAGAGAATGCGCCTCTTTCTCACAAAGATCCTTTAAGTCCGTCCGGATCGTTGTCCATAACTTATCCACATCAGAAGAAACCCGCGTTCCCTTCTTGACCGGAACATCCTCCCTGGAAAAATAATCGGAGACGCTGTCGATATCAAATCCTCTGGTATACTTCCCTAAGAATTTATCGACGGACTTGATAAAGCCGGCATGGGTTTCCGCGGGAAGGATCTCCCGCAGAGACCGTATTTTCTCCAGGATCGAAACCTTGCGCTTGATCACATCTTCCGGCGTGAACGCGCTCGCCTGAAAGTCCCGCCCGTACGTATTATTTTTCTCGAAGAGCGTCGTGATAATGGTCAGGATATCATTCTTCGGAAACCAGCCGGAACGGTTCTCAAGGTACAGGTAATGGTGAAGAAAGCGCTCGAACGTGCGCAAGACCTCTTTATCCTGGCGCGCGCGGTCGATCAGCGCGTCGAGGCTGTATTGAAGATATTCCGCGGAATTGGTCTTGATCTTGAAATTGGCCGTTAACCCGATCTTAAATGCGCAGCCCGAAAGGATCGCGTTGATGAATTTATCGATCGTCTGGACCTGAAAGAAATTGTAATGGCGAATGATCCCTTCCATCACGCTAAACGCCTTGAGGCTAGCCTCGGCGCTGTTTAACCCAGTCGGCTTGAGAATATCAGCTTCTTCAGACTTGGATAATTGTTTAAGCGCGATCCTCTTTAAGAATTCAAGAATACGCGCCTTCATTTCAAAAGAGGCTTTGTTCGTAAAGGTCAGGGCGAGAACATTGCGGATGGGAACCTTATCGAGGTTCAGTGAAGGGTTCAATACTAACTGAACATAGCGTTTAGCCAGTGCGTACGTCTTGCCGGAACCGGCAGAAGCCTCGACGACGCGCACTTCGGGAGAATGGAATGTCGTTTGATTCAAAATCGTAACCAATAGTAAATAAAGCTGGTGAGTATAAAATGATCAGGAAAGGTGCTTCTTGATCCAGGCCATGATGCCGGCCACCGCAATGAGCAGAGGCATCAGGAAAAGAATGACACCGACCACACGCTTCTGCTTGCTGGTCAGATCGAGCTTCTCGACGTCGATATCCTTCTTATCGATCAGGACCCGGTAATCCGATTCCGAAAGCCAATTGACCGCGTTTAAGCCCAGATGCGCATTGCTGTACTGATCGATGAACGCGTTGGTCAGAAAATCAGCATCGGTGATAACAATGATGCGCGTGTCCGAGGCCTCGCCCTCTTCTTTCTTCTCCCAGATCGCAAAGGCGATCGGGACTGGGCCGGGCCGGTCAACACCTGCATCATACTTCACATCCAAGGTCCTGTTGGTCTCGCCCCAGCTGTTCTCGTCGGAAGCGGTCAAGATGATCGGGGTGACTCGAACCGAAGCACGGCGGTCCTTCTTAATCGAAATGGAGCGCGGGCGCACGAAAAAGGTGTAGTCCAGATTGTGGACAATGCTTCGATGCGCCATGTAGTTGCGCGTCGCCGGACTGCCGACATCACCGCTGGCGTGGCTCGCAAGATCAACGACAACATCGGTAGCAATGTTAATGCCCCAATCGTTGAGAATACTGTTTAAGGAAGGATTTTTTGTTTTCTGTTCTTCGGTCAGCGGACTATCCGCCGTTGTCACGATCACGTTCTCGATCAAAAACAGAGCATCCCCGCCAGCCTTTAAATACTCCTGAATGATAACCTTTTCCTTCGCGGTCAGATGGTTCTTCGCGCCCGCAACGACGAGAACATCGCAATCCTCGGGAATCGCCCCTTTGATCCCTAGCATCAACCGATGGCTGATCACATTGTTCGTCGAAAGCATCGCCTCAAAGGCCTTGAGCCCCGTATCCCCCTCCTCATAAATATTGTACTCATTATGCCCGATCAGGAAATAGGCGCGACGTAACCTGCGGGTCACGCGTACGATCGCGTTGGTCAGCTGCTCTTCCGACAGGATCTCGTTGGTAAAATCAACCTCCCGCTGCTCGTTACCGGATTGCACGAAAACCTTCTTCTCCTTGCCGCTGATCACATTACCGAACTGGGCGGCGTACCCGATCTGAACGATCGGGTCGATGATCTCCGTCACGACCTTTCCGTTGGAGACCCTCGCGTATTCCCGGAAGAGATCCTCAAGGTACTTCGGCGGCATCCCGACGTGAAAAGCCGTCAGGCGGATCTCATAATCAAGACTGTCAATAAGATCCCGGGTGGCTTGCGTCAGCGTGTGCTGCTTCGCCGTCGTCAGGTCCCATCGCACGTTGTGCTGGTAGGCAAAGAAATTCATCTCGACAAACAGAACGCCCCACAGGACGATCAAAACAATAAACAGCACGTACTTCTTCCATCGCGACGGCGAATAAGTCTTCGGAAGCATATCCTTGACCCTCACGAAACAGATCAGAAGAGCCGCCGCCCCCAGGACCGCAAGGGCTGCGTTTAAACGGCTCACGCTCCCGTCGACATAAGAGGACCCTAACCCGTAGGACAGAAGAACGGTTCCTAAAGCGAATAAAATAGAAATATTTCTCGGACGGTCTTTTAGCGCCATAAACGATTCTCAATGCTGATGCGTGTTAATACAAGGCAAAAAATGATCGTGCTTAAATAATAGGTCAAATCCGAGGTTGTGATCAGGCCCGCGGCGAAATTCTCGGCATGACTGAAAGTCGCGGTGTAGCGGACAACCTCTTCGACGGCCCCGTGCGTGTACTGGGTAAAGCTCGTCGAAAAGTACAATAAAAACAGAACAATGTAGGAACAGATCGCCGCCACGATCTGGCTCTGCGTCAGCGACGAGATCAAGAGGCCGATCGCGATGAACATCGCCCCTTCGAGCCACACACCAAGATAACCGGTCAGGACCGCCGCGCGGTCCGGCGCCGCGAACAATTCAATAATAAAATAATAGACGGAGGTCATCGCGATGATAAGCGTGAAGAAGATGATGCTACCCAGATATTTTCCGAAGACGATCTGCGTGTTTCTCGTCGGAGTCGTCATGAGGAATTCCATGGTCCCCGAAGCCTTCTCCTCGGCAAAGGTCTTCATCGTCAAAAGCGGGACGATGAACACGAATAAAAATTCCATGACCTTAAAAACATCCCGCAGCGTCGCCTCCCGGTTGCTGTCGATGATCATGAAGAAGAACATGTTAAAGACACAGATCGTGACGAACAGGATAATATAGGCGACCGGCGATTTGAAATACGCGGCGAGTTCTTTTCGTGTTATGGCCCAGACCTTGTTCATTGGTTTAACCTCAGGAAAACATCTTCCAGGCTCTGCTGCCAGCCTTGTTCATCGCATAAAAGATTGCTTAATGTATCATCGGCGACGATCATTCCATCCTTAATGATCAAGACGCGCTCGGCGATCTGCTCGATCTCCGACAGAATATGCGTGCTGATAATGACCGTCCTCTCCTCCTCGAGATTCCTGATCAGCTCGCGCACGCGCTGGATCTGGACCGGATCGAGCCCGTTGGTCGGCTCGTCGAGGATAAGGATCTCGGGATCATTGACGATCGCCTGCGCGATGCCCACCCTCTGCTGGTATCCTTTAGAAAGGATCGAGATCGTCCGGTGCGCAACATTACGCAGGTAACATTGATCAAGCACCTTCTCGACCTGCGCGGAAATCTTCTTGGCGGGTACGTCTTTGAGCTGGGCGGCGAAGCGGACATATTCCCTAACAGTCATGTTCGAATAAAGCGGCGGCGTTTCGGGCAGGTAACCGATCTTCTGGCGGATCGCGAGAGAATGTTTGAGCACATCCTTGCCGTCAATGATAACATGACCGGAACTTGCCGGCAAATAGGATGTCAGAACGCGCATCAGCGTCGTCTTCCCGGCCCCGTTGCGCCCGAGGAAACCGACGATCTCGCCTTTTTGGATTTCAAACGAAACACCTTTAAGGGCTTGGGTACTGCCGAAATACTTGGTAAGTTTTTCTGTCCGGATCATTAAGCTAAGACCATTGATGCATTATTATCAGTATTAAGACCCATATTCTAGCATGCGGGACCTAAATCGCAAAGCAACAAATCAAGGACTGCAAATCAAGGGCGGTTCAAAAGCGATCTGGGCGGGTTTCTAGGCCTTTCCCTAATATCCGGTTCTCTATAGAAAGAAGTTCAATGCAATAGACGATGAATCTTATTGCCGAAACCTCGACTATCTGATAGATTATATTTTATAAAAGCATTCAACTAAACCATGCATATCGTCTTGAAGGCATAGAATGCGAACATCATGACAAACACACTACTGTTTTCTGATCTCACTTGGCATGCCTGGCTAACACTTGGAACAATCGCCGTAACGTTCAGCGTTCTTGTTGCGACGCGTTTACCGGCTGACTTTGTGTTTCTCGGCGCTCTTGGTGTATTGCTGCTCACCGGGGTGCTAACGACAACGGATGCTCTTTCCGGCTTCAGTTCCCAGGGACTTATCACGGTCGGCATTCTTTATATTGTCGTCGCGGGCCTACAAGAAACAGGCGGCCTGTCGTGGATCTCCCATCATGTTCTTGGCCGCCCAAAAGGCCTTCGCCGGGCGCAGTTGCGCCTCATGGCCCCGGTCACCGCGCTTAGCGCCTTTCTCAATAATACTCCCGTGGTAGCCATGTTTATTCCCGTGGTAATAGAGTGGTGCCGCCGCATTCGCATCCAGCCTTCACAAATGCTTATCCCTCTGAGTTATGCATCCATTTTCGGAGGTATCTGCACGCTCATCGGGACCAGCACCAACCTCATTGTCAATGGGCTTGTGCAGGCACGTTACCAAAATGAAGGGTTACATATGTTTGAGATCACAAAGATCGGCGTTCCCTGCGCCGTGATAGGCTTTGCCTATCTCGTGATCGCAGGTCGAAGACTTTTGCCTGAACGAAAAACCTTGGAAGATATCTTTGAAGACCCCCGTGAATACACCTTAGAGATGGAGGTCAACACGCGAAGCCCACTTGTTGGCAGGACCATTGCCGCATCGGGATTGCGCCATCTTCCGGGAGCCTTTCTGGCAGAACTGATGCGCGGCGGACAAGTGATCTCAGCGGTACATCCTGATGAAATCCTTCAAGGGAATGACCGATTAGTCTTTGTCGGCAATATTGACTCCATGCGCACGCTCTACAACCAGCAGGGGCTCAGTCCCGCAACAGATCAACTTTTCAAACTGCAAGCACCAAGACACCAACGCTGTCTTGTTGAAGCGGTTGTATCTAATACATGCCCGTTGGTAGGCAAATCAGTTCGCGAAGGACGTTTTAGGAGTGTTTACAATGCGGTTGTCATTGCAGTCGCACGGAACGGAGAGCGCGTCGGTGGTAAAATAGGAGACATTCAGCTGCGTCCCGGTGACATTCTCCTCGTGGAATGTCACGCCGGCTTTATCCCCCGGCAAAAGGATTCGCGCGATTTCTACCTGGTAAGTTCTGTCGAGAATTCAACCCCGCGCCGCTTTGAGAAGGCCCCTTGGGCCTTCGCTATTCTAATAGGGATGGTCCTTTCTGTATCGCTAGGCTGGCTAAGCATGCTCAAGGCCGCTCTGCTTGCCTCCGGATTGATCCTCGTCCTAGGTTGTTGTTCCCTTTCACAAGCCCGGCGCAGCATCGAGTGGAGTGTGTTACTGACCATTGCGGCTGCGCTTGGATTAGGCCGCGCTCTGGACAAAACAGGCGCTGCTGCAGTCTTGGCAGAGATGCTTCTGAACTTGGCCGGTGAACACCCCTGGACCTCACTGGCAATAGTGTATTTGATGACCACGGTGTTTACAGAAATCATCACAAATAACGCAGCCGCTGTTCTCGTATTTCCCATTGCCATGAACGTAGCCGAGCGACTCGATGTCAGCACAATGCCATTTATCATCTGCATTATGATAGCTGCATCGGCCAGTTTCGCCACGCCTATCGGATACCAAACGAATCTTATGGTGTACTGTCCGGGCGGCTATCGTTTCAGCTACTATTTGCGCATCGGACTACCACTCAATCTTGTGATCGGAGCGGTTACGATCATTCTCTCGCCGATAATCTGGCCTTTCGCCGGATGATGACGCAGTGTATGAGTGCAGAGATCAGGGTTGAAAGAAACTTTGAATAATTATAGGCTTGAACATCCAGTCTCATGATCGCCTAAACCATGTCTAATTCGCCCGAAAAACCCAAAATACAATCCACCGACCCGGAGCTCTGGGTCGACGCGTACGGCAATTACCTCTACCACTTTGCCTTAAGCCGGCTGCGCAATACCACCGAAGCCGAGAATGTCGTCCAGGAAACTTTTCTCGCGGCCCTCAAGGCCCGCGACAGTTTCTCGGGAAGATCCACCGAGCGCACCTGGCTAATCGGCATCCTCAAGCATAAGATCATCGACGTGATGCGCAAGGGCTACCGTGAAAAGCCGGTCTCCGACCTGCAGAAGAACGAAGAGGCCATTGACCAGTTCTTCGACCACGCCGGTCATCCCAAAAAGGACGTTTCGAAATGGATCGCGAAACCGGACGAACTTCTTGAGAAAAAAGAATTCTGGCACGTCTTTTATAAATGTTCCGAGAAGCTCCCTAAAACCACCGCCGATGCTTTTCTATTGAGGGAAATTGAGAAAATGGACAGCACGGAGATCTGCTCGATACTCAAGATCACGTCATCAAATCTTTGGGTGTTACTGCACCGGGCAAGACTGCAGCTGCGCGAATGTTTAGAGATCAATTGGTTTAACAGTGACGAGAATAAATTGTAAGATTTCTCGCTTAAGAACGACTACATTGTAGAGTTTGCATCGGAACCTGAAAACAAAGAAGACTAAAAATGAAATTTAAAACCATAACAAGTTGCAAGCATGCCTCGCGCCTCATCTCGAAGAAGCTCGACCACCCTCTCGCGCTGTCCCAAAAGATCACGCTTACGATCCACCTGATGATGTGCACGAACTGTGTCTTCTTCGGGCGACAGATCAAGGCGCTTAAAAATGCCATCGGCAGGCACATCGACCCCGAAGACGAACTCCCCACCCCGTACACCACCTCCCTTTCCAGCGAAGTTCAACAACGCAT
>DAOWBD010000008.1 GCA_030634235.1 Candidatus Omnitrophota bacterium
CAAACATAAAACGCACTTGCCGCTTGCGCCCCTCATGGATCGTGATCATTAATTCCGTTACATTCTTCAGAGGTTTAATGTTCTTGATCTTGGCCGGTGCCGTTCTCTTGCCGTCGATAACAACGCCCCTCTCGACTTTTTTTCTTTTTTCTATTTCCAGATTTCCCGAAACCCGGACAAAATAGGTTTTATCGACATTGAACTTAGGATGCGTGAGCTGATAAGCCGTATCACCGTCATTGGTCAAAAGTAAGAGGCCTTCTGTATCCCGGTCTAAACGACCCGCTGGAAAGAGATGCTGAAATTTCCGCGGCAGCAAATCCAAAACTGTTTTCTGCGCGTACTGATCGGATTTCGTAGTCGTATAACCGGCCGGTTTATTTAATAAAATATAGTCGTATCTTTTGCCTTGGACCCTCTTGCCGTCAACAAACACGTGGTCCCTGCTGGGATCAACCGACGACGATGGCTCACGGCATATTTGACCGTTAAACTTAACGTGTCCTTCCTTAATAATGTCCATCGCCTGACGGCGCGAACAAACACCGTTGCGTGATAAAAATACCTGCAAGCGTAATTTAGTTAGATCTTTGTCTGATGGTTTCATAAAGCAAAATAGCGGTGCAGGCCGACACGTTTAACGAATCGGCAAACCCGCGCATAGGGACCCTCACCTTGAGATCAGCATGTTCGGCCCAAAAATCGGTTAAGCCGCTCTCTTCACTGCCAACCACGACAGCCAGAGCGTCAGTTAATTTTTCTTTTGTATAAACAGTTTTTGCCCGTGGAAAAGTCGCGCAGACTTTTACATTCTTTGATCTTAAGAATTCGAGGGCTTCCGCGTTCGAACTGACCACTGTTTTAACAGAAAAGACCGTTCCTAAACTGGCACGAATAACGTTGGGATTATAAACATCCGTCTTCCCGTCGCAGACAATCACGCCATCGACGCCGGCTCCATCGCATGTCCGTAAAATGGCCCCAAGATTTCCCGGTTTTTCAACGCGCTCGACCACAACAAAAAGAGGAACATCTTTTAATGCGAGATCCTTGAACATGACCGGCGACGGCGCGCAAACTGCCAAAACACCCTCACCACGGTCACCATAAGATATCTTGGAATAGACAGTCTTTGTTGTTTCATAAATCGGAATTTTTAACACAGTCAATTTCTTAACTAATATACTTGCGAGATTAGTGCTACTAGTAGCACTAATCTCATCACCTTCTGATGCCTCCGACAACTCATAACAGATGTAAAGCTCTTTAAATATGACACCTGCCTCAAGGGCCCGGGTGATCTCACGTATTCCCTCTACGATTGTCAATACATTCTCAAGCCTCGGCTTACGGTTACGAGGCTGGACAACATGTTTAATCCGGAAATTTGTTAAACTGGCAATCTTATCGTACGGCATTTTTTAGAACCTTTAAGATTTCCTTATTCACTTGAAATTCATCCGTATGCCAGGACCGTATCATGGCTTTTTGTTTCGACGTCCAATACTGCTTATAGGTGTTCCATCCTGTCAGTGGACCGCACCGATTGACCCATGGCGGATTCTTAACATAACTGTAGATGCCATCGGGCATGACCGCTCCCTTAATAGCCTTGTAAGTCCAATAGGTCCAGTGAAAACCGAAATCATTAAAACATTTTAATACATCCGCAAGCCAGCGATCCTCGCCAAATAATCCCTGGCGGGCATTGATACCAAACTCACCGACAAAAACCGGCAGGCCCCGCTTTTGTGATATTTTTTTATACCGCGACAAATGCCGTCGGATCACCTTCCCGTTCCACCCACCTTGCGCCGGTTTAGAAGGATACGAGGAATGCGGAACAAAGTTAAACACAAACTCAAAAGGTTCGTAATTATGAATACTCAAGACATAATTATCATCATCATATTCCTCAAGACAATCGACATCTGTCGCCCATTTATTACCTTCAATAAACAGGATATGGTTCCGGTCAACACCTCGAATTCTTTTGATAAGACTTTTGTAAAACCGGTTCAAGAGCTTTGCGTCCTCTAAAACAGCTTCATTAAGAAGATCATAACCGGCCACGCTTTCTTCATTCTTATACCGATCGGCGAGAAATTCCCAAAGAGCCAGAGTACGATCCTGATTCGTTTTCTTCGTCCATAACTCCGCCTTGCCGGCACTGTCCGAGTGCCAATCATGATTTTGCGCGCCCGGGGCGGCATGCAGGTCGAGGATAACCCGGATCCCGTATTTTTTTGCCCACCGGATCACTTGATCAAGAAACCGGGCCCCCTCCTGGTCGTAGCAATAAGGCGTTCTTTCAATAAGCCGGCAATTAAAAGGAACCCGAATGCAATTGAATCCTAATTGCGAAATATTTTTAATATCCGATTCTCTAATAAAAGATCCACGGAATTTCTTTTCAAATGAATAAAGAGCTTTTTTCCCAAGAGCGCCGGAAAACTCTTTCTTGAACTTCTGTTCGGGAAAGTTCGGAGCATAAAGAATATAGGCCTCCATCATCAGCCACCCGCCGAGATTAACCCCTCTTAACATAACCGGCTTGTTATCTTTTGTAACAATCTTGGTTTTATCTGTTTTAAGAAAGTTTTTCATTGAATAAGTTCCTGCCCTCTTAAGAATCGTTTTATCCCTTCCCGAACTTTGTCCTCATCATAAATATGCCCGTCGTTATGATCCCCCCTGATCTCAATAAACTCTTTGGCCCCGGAAGCCGCGTCATACAACTTTCTGCCTAAAACAATGGGGATCATCTGGTCATCAACGCTGTGGATAAAAAGTTTTGGAATATCGATTCCCTTGATCTTCGTTTCCGAATCCAATTTCGTTTTTATTAAAAAAGACGGCACAAAAGGATAGATCCTCTTAGCCATGTCGGTAGCCGAACTAAATGTCGAATCCACGATAAGACATGTTAATGCTCTTTTCGAGGCAAGATCAACCGCGATCGCTCCTCCTAAAGAAGCGCCATATCCGATAATCTTTTGTCCCTTCATATCATCGCGTTTGAGCAAATAATCATACGCCGCGACCGCGTCTTTATAGACGCCCTCTTCCGTCGGAGACCCTTTACTCTTCCCGTATCCGCGGTAATCAATGATTAGAATGTTTAAACCCATCTTGTTGAAGAGATCGATCTTCCCCAAGCGATCCCCGATGTTCCCGGCATTACCGTGAAAAAAGATTACCGCACTTTTAGCCGTAGGGGCCTTGATCAGCCAGCCATGGATCTTAACATTATCTTCCGTTTGAATATAAACATCCTCGAAGGGAAGGCCTAATTCTGCAGGAGTAGCAAAGAAAGGGCGCGCAGGGTAAAAAACACTTCTGCTCTCAAGATAACGAACATAAACGACAAACAGAACGACAATAACAATTAAGTGAAGGATAATTTTCATACCATTGATCATACATTGAACCGGACATGCATAATATCGCCGTCCTCGACAATATAATCCTTCCCCTTAAGCATGACCTTTCCCGCTTCCTTGAGCTTGATCTCGCTTCCCGATTCGAAGAGTTCATTTGTTTTCATGATCTCGGCCCTGATAAAACCGCGCTGCAAGTCGGAGTGAATGGCCCCGGCAGCTTCCGGAGCCGGCGAATTCTTTTTGACCGTCCAGGCGCGCACTTCATCCTCACCGACAGTAAAGAAAGAGATCAATCCTAAAGCATCAAAACACAGCGCGCTCAATTGATTCAGCGCCGGTTCTTTAATATTCAATTCCTGTAAGAACGTTTCACGCTCTTCGGGTTCAAGAGAGGCAAGCTCCGCTTCGATCTTCGCCGAGGTTTGCATGACCTTGGCTCCATATTCCTTGTACTTCGCCGCAGCCTGTTGGAGAAGGTCCGTGTCTGCTATTTTTCCGTCGTCGACATTTAAAACAATGATCACCGGCTTGCGAGTCAGAAACTGATACGTGGACATCAGCTTCCTGTCATCCTCATTCATCGGGAAATTGATCAACGGAACATTCTCATCCAAAAGTTTTTTCATCTGATCAAGGATATCTTTTTCTTTTCCCTGATTCGGATTTCCAGCTCCTTTTTTCTGGTCCAAAGCGATCCTCTCAAGCCTCTTCTCAGCCAGAATGAGATCGCCTAAAATAAGCTCAGTGGTGACATTCTCGATATCCCGAAGCGGATCGACGCTGCCTTCAACATGAAAAACCGCCTCATCGCTAAAAGAACGGACAATGTGGCAAAGCGCATCGCATTTCTCCAGGGATTTTAAGAACTCGCCGCTTGAAACCGCTTCTTTATCGAACTTCGGCAACAGGACCACGTCGATCGCGGCAGGAACACTGCTCTTCGGATTATACATCTCCACCAACCGGTCAAAGCGACTATCCCGGATCCTGGCGGCACCGATCTTGATCTCCTGACCGCCCCCATGCCCTTCCGGAAGCTTCTCTCCGGTAAGCAATTCAAATAACGTCTTTTTTCCAACTTGTGGTAATCCTATAATGCCGATTTTCATAATATTGTATCCGTTTGGTTCATTAGATTATTCATCCTTTTTCATTTCAGAGGGAGATTTGTGTTGCGGGATCAGGCTTGTCATGAGCCGGATCGCCTTGAGAATATCCTCAATCAAACACGGCTTAACAATATAGTGATCCGCTTCAAGGGAAAGTCCTTTTTTTACGTCATCCACCTCAGTCCTTGCCGAAACAATAATAACCGGCTGCCATTTTTCTTCGAGTGGATGCTCCCGCAATTCCTGCAGGACCTCAAAACCGTTCTTTTGAGGCATGTTCAAATCAAGAATAATAATATCCGGCGATTCGTTCTGAATCTTCTGCCAGGCTTCTTCCCCATCGGCCGCCGTAACAACAATATAACCCTTCTCAGAGATTTTCTTGGCCGTGATCTCCAGAATTTCCGGTTCATCATCAGCAATTAGGATCTTTAAACTCACTTGATTCTCCTCTAATAAAAAAACATTTATACTCTATTATACTCTATTAGGTCACAAAGTAAGACTTTCCGAACCCAATAGTGCCTAATTTATGACCTAATAGAGTATAGGTCACAAAGTAAGACTTTCCGAACCCAATAGTGCCCAATTTATGACTTAATAGAGTATAACAGGTTCGCCAAATTTATTTAAGTTTGACGAGCCGAAGAATAATCCTTAAGATTATACGCAATCTCTTTCGACGGCATCGCGATTTTATCGATCGTAACGCCCGCTTTAGCAAAGAAATCCGTCGCTAGAGTATCATGATATTCCGAGAAAACAACGACGCGCTGTATCCCCGCGGTGATCAACGCCTTCGCGCAGGTCGTGCAGGGCATATTGGTCACATAAGCAGTCGCCCCTTCAATCGTGTGCCCGCGCTTGGCCGCCTGAATAAGGGCGTTCATCTCGGCATGAACCGTCCGGACACAATGATTATCGATAACAAGACATTCGCTATCCTCGCAATGAACATCGCCGGGAATCGACCCGTTATACCCGGTCGAAACAACGTCTTTGTTTTTGACCAGAACACATCCGCAATGCATGCGCGGACAAGTCGCCCGTTCGGAAGCCAACATGGCTAGTTTCAGGAAATATTCATCCCAATCCGGTCTTTTCCGCATCTTTTGATCCTCCGACTCTGTATTCTATTAAATATTAATATGCTACCATATCAGGAATGAACCTAAAATTCAACAGGTTTGACCTCGAGAATTTTTTAAAGTTCCCCCCCGGATATGCGCTTTAAGATACGATTGATCCCATCCTGAAAAACATGCTCCAGAGTCAAAAGGCTCACAATAATGAACGCCTCACTGTCAAAATCAAAGAAATAGCCGGGATGGACAAAAACATGATCGTAATTAAGAAATGCTAATGCCCATTCCTCTTCACTGTAGGTGTCTGGGATCCTTAAGACCGCATACCAGCCGCCTTCCGCCACCAGAAGTTCGCAATCACGTGTTTTTTTCGTCTCTTCCTTTAAGAATGAATAATTCTGACTGATCCGCGCGTTGATCCCTTCCTGGATCTCTTTTCTACGTGATAACCATAACGGGAGCGCATTTTGGGTCGGCGTATTTACTGAAAGATACGTATCCGCAATCACTTCAAGGCGCAAGCTGGCCTTTTTAACCAAATCCTGCGGGCCGTTAATAATGATCCAGGACAGTTTCATCTGCGGCAAGCCCAAGGTTTTTGAAATGCCACCTAAAACAAATGAGAGAATTTGATCGTTGTCAAGAAGGCTAGCGCGTTCTTGATCCCGGTCAAAAGCAAAATCCGAAAACACCTCATCACAGATGAGAGCCGTATTGTGCTGCCGGCAAAGAGCCGTCAGCTCCTTTAGCTCTTCCCGCCGGAGAAACGATCCAGTCGGATTATTAGGATCGACCACGACAAAGGCCCTTGTATCATCGCAAAAGAGGTGCCGCGCGCTCTCCATATCGATATTCCATTGGCCATCATAGGCCAGCGGATACGTCTCCATGCGAACATCATTCAAGTTCCCCAAAAAAGAAAATAATGGATAGCTCGGGCGGGGAAAAAGAACATGGTCGCTGGGATTAGCTAAAAGACGAAAAAGATAAGAATAAGCCTCCGATGTACTTGCCGTCAGAAAGACCCTGTCGGGAGAGACCTGCGATCCTCGTTGACCGTAATACTGACTGACCGCTTCCCGGGCCCTAAGATCCCCCCGGGGCGACGGCTTATAGCTCAAGTTGTTTTCTTCCGTTAAAGATTTAAGAATATCATCTTGAGGATAAGAGAACCCGCAACGTGTCGGGTTCGATTCCGTTAGATCGAGAATCTGGACTTCTTGATTGCGGAGGCACTCGAGATCAACGGTAAGTTTATTCGGCTCTAACGGCCAGTTCGTCCGGCGTGAAAATAAAAATGGTTCTGTCATTGGTTACAAATGAACGCGCAGCTTCGCTGATATCTTGCTTTCAAATTCTACCTCTTACGTTCCCTTTCCCCTCTTTGTAATTCTTTTTCCTTCTCTTCTAATAATTTCGCGACACGCTCATACTCGGGCTTAGCGACCCATTGCGTGTCTTCGCTTTTTTTAGACAATTGCGCGACATCTTTTTTTAAATGCGCGATCTCTTTCTTATCACTCTCTCTTTTGGCCTTCAACTGGTTATTCTCACTCTCCATTGTCCGGCGCTGATCATTGAGAGAATCGTTTTGCTGCTTTAAATCTTTAAGCTCCCGCTCTAAGCGTATCGTAAGAGTATGTTCTTTAGAAAAACTCTCTTGGATTTCCTCCAATTCCGACCTCAACTGGCGGAATTCTTTTTCCCTTTTATCAACAACATTCTCTTCTTTTGTATGCCACTCCCGTTCCTGAGATAGTTTTTCCTGGAGCTTCTTGAGCTTAACACGCTCGACCATCAACGCCTTTTCATTGACTTTCTCATTCTTCTGTAAAGCAAGGATCCGGTCACGTAATGACTGAACATGCCTCTCGAGGCTTGCAGCTCTTTTTTCGAGATCTTTCTTTTGGAGGACCAACTCATCTTGAGCCTTTTTTTTCACCTTCTTCCCCTTTCTTTCGCCGGGGATCAAAAAAACAATCCCCAAAAGGACAAGAATAAAAACAACGCCCACGATCAATAGAAACTCAACAGTCATATATTCCATTAAGATCAATACCTCTTATTTAAAACCCCACCGATTGTTTTTTCTTTAAAAAGTTCTCCAGATTTTGCTTTGCCGAGATAGAGCGGCTATCTTTCTCAGAAATCGTTCTTAAAAGCTTTTCTGCCTTACCATACTCGCCGACTTCCTGATAACAAACGGCCAAGTTGTTCATGGTCATAAGGTCTTCGCCGTCCAATTCGAGAGACTTTTCAAAATGAGTTATAGCATTTTGAATGTCCTTCACCTTCAAATAACTGAGCCCAACGCTATAATGAACCGCCGCGTTCTTAGGGGTCAAACTTAAAGCGTTTTTAAATTCAACAAGCGATCCCTCCGGGTCCCCTAAAAAATCAAGGCAATATCCAAGATGATAGTAGATCCTTTTGATGAACCATCGATAAAATTCCTTTACATCCTCCCTTTGAACTTTTTGTTCATACCCCTTCATGATCGCAAGTGCCTTGCGGTCCTCACGGACGGCATCTTCATATCTTCCGACGGCTGAATAAGCTTTTGCCAGTAAAAAACGTACCCGGCCAAAATCCTTCTGAAAGTGAAGCGTCCTTTCAAACAACGGGATCTCCCCCCGCCAATAGGTGTTTTGTTTGATATTAATCCCCACAAAAACCATGCTTATGATCCCAACGGTCACAAGGCCTGCCGGCATGATATTCTTCATTTTCTTTCCTGCCCAATAATGGACGGCAGCCATAGCACAGAAAAGCATGCCTACGAGGGGAAAATACAGGAAGTGTTCTGCCGTGAGTATTTTAGAATATTCATTGATTAGCGGCACAATGTTCAAGATCGGCGCCAAGGATATCATGAACCAGGCCAAACCAAAGATCATCCATGTTTTTTGCGGCCTTGGCGTCCGGTAAACAAGAAAAACAACAACGGGAAGGATCGCTAATAACAAAAGCAAAGGCCCGAGAAACGGCAGTAAAATATCCTGACTGCGGTAGTAATGAAGACCATTCGGAAAAAATATCAAACTGAGATAAACAAGGAGGCTCCTGGGAATAGCAAGCATCCTTATCCATAATTCTCCCTGATTATCCGCGGGGCGCAATAAGGTAAAACCGAACATCATCTTTCTTAACGTAAAGTATCCCGCCAGAACAATGAAAAACCCTCCAATAGAGATCCAGCGTTTCTTAAAAACTTTCTGAAGAGGTTCTGTCTTGAAACACAGTTCGTAGGCAATGATCAGCACCGGCAATATAACGGACTGCTCCTTGGCTAAAAGGGCAAGAAAAAATAGCGCTAGAGAACCCGCGTAAAGAAACGGCCTTTTCTTCTCTTCAATAGAATGCATGGATACCAAATAGGCATAAAAACTCATCAAACACAGAAAAGTAAAAATAAGATTGGAGATCCCGGAAATACACGCAACAGCTTCATTTTGGACCGGATGAAGCAGGAATAAAATTGCTATTGCCAGTGAAAATCCCTTTTTGCCGACGATAAAACAGATGATAAGATAGATAAGAAAACTGTTTATGATATGAAGCAAAATATTGAAGAAGTGAAACCCGTGAGGATCGAGGCCGACAACCCGGTACAAGCCCCTATTGATCAGCTCTAAAAGAGGCCGATAATATTTATTAATGATCGGAAACTCGCTTTGAGAATCAGCTGTTTGAAGAAATACATTCTTGAGATTAAAGTCTGCCAGGTTGGGATTTTGCTGGATAAAGACAACGTCATCATGCACAAAAGGATGATTGACGGCATTGGCATAAGCCAAAAGGCCTAAAGCTGCCAGGACAAGAATAGCATGAAGCGGTTTTAGTCGATTGATCCAGTTATGAACATTAGATAGGTACACGTAGTCTCACTGATAATAATGCTTGTTAAAGTCTGGAGCGCAGTTCTCCGACGTACAGTACCAATTCTTCAAATTTCTGGTCGATATCCTCTAGGGCTTGCTCCAACCCTTCCATGTCGCCTTTTGATCCCTGTTCTTCAAGTCTACTGAAAATCACCCGAAGCGATTTTGCGGAGATATTCCCACACGAACCTTTAAGAAAATGCGCCACATGCTCGACTGTTTCAGAATCGTTCTTCTCGACAGCCTCTTTAAGCTCCAGCCGTTTCTTTTGAAAGTCCTCAATAAAAATATCCAGAAGCTCAAAAAAAAGATCCTTATCATCCTGGACCCTGTTCATAAAGTCATCAACATCCAAAGCATTCTCGCTCATCGGTGTCCTTTTCGTTATGAGAACTCCCGTTCCATAATAAAGGAAATGGTTATCCTTTTATTCTCGGAAGTTTCAGGTTTTGTAAAATAGCAAGCAAACTGAACAATGTTATAACAATGGTCAACGAGACCATGCACACGATCATGATCGGCTGCCAGTTTTGTTCAAAATCAACATTCATGATCTCGCTGCCAACGTATTGAATGATCGCAAGGGCAAAAATGACCGTCGAGCCTGCGACGATAAAAATAAACAGGGAGAACAAGACGGCGATCAAAACAACATAAATATTGTATAGGGTAAGATTGCCTTTTGAGATCTTGCTCGCCGCAATACCTATACGTTTCATAATATCACCTTTATTTGACCGATAACAAGCGTTCCTGAAAATTCTTTGAAGGCCGCCGGCAACTTTACTGTTTGATCGGAGAACTCAAACTCGCTTTGGAGCTTCTGATGAACGTCGTTTCCTAAAGCAACCTCTTCGGGAGTCGAAATAAAGATAAATTCATTACGCCCGGTAGCCGGATTATACGTTCCAAGAGAAGCACATCCGGAACAAGCACAAACAAGCAATACCATCAACATGTCAACAAATTTATTTGGACGCAAAAACAAAAAGCTCATCGTTCAAATTTCACAATATCTTCCCACCACCGGCTACTATCCCACTTCTTCATTTGCTTCCAGAGCGCCTTAGCTGTTTTCGTTTTTAAATGGTCTGGCGCCGTCTTGAAGAATTTCTTTGTTTTCAAATGGCCGCTGTCATAATATTCCTTAGCCTGCAGCAAACACTCCAAAATATCCGCGTCCCGGGCAACGATACTTGCATTGGTCTTCTGAGCATCATATTCCCGGCGTAAAACAGTCATTTCGTCCTTTACGCCTTTGTCGAGATGTTCCACCTGGTCTTTAAAGACCTCCTTCTCAGCCTCTTTAAAATCAATATAATGATGTCCCATTTTATGCAGGTCATTGATGCGCGCTTCATGAATATCATTAAAAAGCGCCATCGCCATGGCCTTAAACGGATCGACCTTTTCGAGATGCGCCATATAATAGGCGATAACGGCGCACCGGAAGGAATGGTCGGCAACACTTTCAGGATCTTTAATACCCGCAACCCACCATCCGCTGCGTTTTATTTTCTTAAGCAGGCCAGCTTCAGCGAACAGATTGACAGCACTATCGAGACTATTCTTCTCTTTTTTTCTGGTAATCTTTTTTCTGTCTTGTGATTTCATAGCATAACACCGTTGTCGCATGCGCCGCATTGAACGATAAAGTATCGCATGCCATTGGAATGGATAATTCAATATCTAACGTTTTTCGGATAACGTCCCGTATCCCCTTTTGTTCCGAACCGATCACGAGCCCTAACGGATAAGGCATTTTGATCTCGCTTAAACATTGCCCTTCTTGAACAACGGCTCCGGCAATTTGGAAACCTTCCTTCTGAGCCTTCCTGATCGCATTGCTAAGGTTCGAAACTTTCGCGAACGGAACATGATTTTCTCCGCCGGAAGCCACGCGCAAGACAGCCTCGGTCACGCTTACAGAATCATGCGTCGGCAGGACAATTGAGAATTTCCCTAAACAGGCCAGGCTGCGAATGATCGCACCAAGGTTCTGCGGATCATTGAGCCCATCGAGAAAGACCGGACAGCGTTTTTTCTTAAGGGCCGTCTCAAGCAATTCTTCGTAAGGAATATAAGTTACATCGTCGACATCCGCTAAGATCCCCTGAGTATTCCTATCCCTGCCGATTTTCATCATTTTCGACTCCGGGGCCGGAAACACCGGGATACCCCACTGTCTCGCCTTTTTATGAATGAACAAAGTGCCTTTAAATCCATGTTGAACATAGATCTTTCTTATGCTCTTCGGATCAGACCTTAAGCGTTCCATAATAGAATTTCTTCCAAAAAGTCTCATAATACAGTTACCCCGTTAAGTAACGTTTAATCCTGTGATATGATATCCGTCCGCGCCTGAACTTCCCTGTCATATTTCTCATCTAACCGATCCTTGCCTTCAACATATTCAACATACGTGATCTCTTTGCGCAGATATTGCCGCTCCAAATTGTCACGCTTATCTTTGTAATCGGTAAAATGCGGATCCCGGATAAGCGTCTCGGGATTTTCCAGATAATTTTGCCCGTAACTGCATCCGGCTAGGGCTAATACGCAGAACAATAATAAACTTTTTTTGATCATTCCCTTTTCCTTTTTTAGTCGTTTTTAAAAATCTATTTCTTGATCCCTAACCCCAAATAAACCAAAGGACGTAAAATGCTCCACCATCCGGTCAACGGCCTCATTTTTGTATAACCGACCTTCCTCGACGGATAGATCTTCGTTACAGGCGCTTCCTTAAATTTGAATCCCAATGTGATCGCCTTATAAAGCAAGTACGGTTCAATCTCATAATGGTCAAGCCACGGCTGATCAATATTGATCTCCGGATGATCAAGGACCGAGAGCCTAAAGGCCCGGAAACCATTGGTGCTGTCGGTTACTTTATGTTTCATGATCACCGACATGAGCCAGGGATGCATCCGTGTTGCGGCCTTTCGATAAAGCGGCATATCCCCGCCGGTCCCTTCGCGCCCTTTATAGCGCGAGCCCTGCACAAAATCATACCCTTCTTTAAGGATCGGGTCGATCAAACGCGGGATCTCGTCGGGGTTGTCTTTATTGTTACCCGCCATGATAACAAGGACTTCATATCCTTGTTCCTGCGCATACTTGATAGCCGTTCGAATGGCCGCCCCGACGCCGCGCCGCCGGTCATGCTTGATCGTTTTGACCCCCTGCGGGGCAAGATCCCGGATTACCTCCGTCGTGCCGTCATCCGAAGCATCATCGACAACAAGACAATCAACTTGGGACTGGACGCAACTGTTCAAGAAACGCTCAATGACATTCTTTAATTTGACGTTCTCGTTAAACGCGACGGGACAAACCAGAACATTACTCATTAATTTCCAATCCTTGGTCTTTAAGCGTGTATTGCACTCCGCAGGCGCACTTGAGACTATCATTGATCTTGCGCCCGCAACAGCAGGCATACCCTTCGGTCTTAGCTGGATTACCGTAGACGACCGCGTGCGCCGGAATATTTTTTGTCACGACACTCCCGGCCCCGACGACGGCATACTCGCCAACCGTTATCCCGCAAAGAATGACGCTATTGCTGCCTAGCGTCGCCCCTTTCTTAACAACCGTCTTCTCCAAAATCCATTCATCCTCGCGGTGACTGCACGGATACCGGTCATTGATAAAAGCGACGTTCGAGCCGACAAAAACATCATCTTCTATTTTGACACCGTCGAAGACCTCCACATGATGTTTGATCGTAACATGATCGCCGATCACGGCTCCCTTCTCGACAAAACTGCCATCACAAATATTACATTCCCGGCCGATAACCGCCCCGGCCTGGACATTGGTAAAAGCCCATAACCGCGTCCCGTCGCCAACCTGCGAGCCCTCTTCAACTAATGCCTGTTCATGTTTGAAATAGTCCATGTTCTTTCCTTAAGAAACGGGTACCGAGGCCCCTTTTTGTTCCATGGATGTCTGAACAGCGCATAACGTCTTAACAACATCAAGGCCCTTTTGCGCGTCCGACAATTCCGCAGGAGATGTTTTCGTTATACACTCCAGAAAATATTCTGCCTGTTTTTTTAATGGTTCGCTGACACCGACTTTCGGAATCGTGATGCTGCCCTCTTGCGAGAGCAACTGGAACTCCCCGTAAGTTTCATAAAAGGTCCCCGTCTTCTCGACATGCTTGTCATAAAGTTTGATCGGCCCGACATTATCCAGATCATCCCAGACAACCATTTTCTTGTCGCCGACGATCGTGATCTGCCTGACCTTCTTGGGATCCAGCCAGCTGACATGAATGTTCGCCAAAATATTATTGGGATATTCGAGCGTGGCAAAGGCCAGATCTTCCAAAGACTCTCCCAGACATTTCTGTCCGCATCCTGATACATTCAAAGGACAGGTGTCGAACAAATAGTTAAAAATGGAGATGTCGTGCGGAGCTAAGTCCCACAAGGCATTGACATCATAGCGGAAGGGCCCTAAGTTCGTTCTCGTCGAATAGGCGTAATAAACCTTTCCCAACTCCCCGGACCGAATGTACTCCTTAAGCCAGACGATCCCCGCGTTGAAAAGAAAGATGTGCCCGACCATAAGGATCTTTCCCTTCTGTTGCGCAAGATCCTTAAGGTCCCGGCATTCCTCCGGATCCATCGCCAAAGGTTTTTCGCAAAGAACATGTTTCCCGCATTCCAGTGCTTCTTTGGTCAGAGAATAATGCAGATTAGTCGGTGCCGCGATACAAACGGCCTGAATATCAGGATTTTTGAAAATATCCTTATGATCTTTCGTAACCTGGACGTCCAAGAAGTTCTTTTGGATCGCTTCAAGCCGCGATTGATCGGGATCAGCGCACATTAATACCTTTGAGCCCGGCAAATGCGAGAAGATCCGTATGTGATTAGGGCCCCAGTGACCGCATCCGATCACTCCGATATTGATTATCTTTAATTCCATAGGTTAATACTCCGATAGGATCCGGCCGCTGAATTTACGGCCGCTCGACCTTTAAAACCCTGTACTTTAAGGCGCCCGCGGGAACCTCGATCTCCAATTCTTCCCCTTCTCCATGCCCAAGCAATGATTTGCCGATCGGAGAAAGAATAGAGATCTTGTTGTCCTCATAACTGGACTCCTCGGCAGAAACCAGCATGTACCTCATTTCCTCGTCGGTATCCAGATCTTTGAGCGTCGCAATAGCGCCGATATAAATCTTGTCCGATGGAATATCCTGGTCCTCGATGATCTTGGCCCTAGCCAACTTGTCTTCCAGGTCAGAACGCCTTGCCGCGTTATACGCCTGAGCCTCTTTAGCCGCATCATACTCGGCATTCTCTGATAAGTCCCCCTGCAATCGGGCCGTCTCGATCTCTTTAGAGATCCGAAGACTCTCCTTCTTTAATCGCTCGAATTCATCATGCAGTTTATGAAAGAATTCCCTTGTTAAATAAATATCTTCAGACATTATTTACTCTCCCTGTAACGCCAGCCTGCTTCTCTAATATCGTTTTAAGAGCTTTTAGAATAATACGACCAAGAAAGCAGGCTGATCCTATAATTCCTTACATTGTTTCAATAGCCCTTGCCATGATCGGAATGATCTCCTGGGCTTCGTCTTTGGTCATGCGTCCTAATTTCGCAAAGCGCCATTCTTCATTCTGATTTTGATTTTCCCTGGAAATCTGAAGTTTTTTGGTGCCTTCATTATAGGAAAAGACCCCTACTGTGATCCGCGTGTCTGCAAATTCTTTTGTTTCTTTAAATGAAGCAATATCCAATGATTGATCGTACGGCATTTTTCTTCCTTTCGTTAATAGTGACTTAATTGAGTTTACATCCCCGGAAGGCCAGGCATAACGGCCTTCATCTTTTGCGCGGCTAAACTTTGCGATTGTCGGATAGCCGCATTAACGCTGCGCAGAAGGTCGTTCTCCAGCCTTTCCTTGTCTCCCCTGTTAACAAGCGTTTCATCTATTTCCAGCGACTGGAAATTTTGAGAACCACTGACAACGATCCTCACCCCCTTAACCTCGTTGACCTCGACCGTCGAAGCATCTAATTCGCGCTTGATACGGTCAGCCTGCTTCTTCATTTCCATTAATCCTTTCATTTTATCGAACATCCAAAACTCCCTCTATTGATATACTCTATTAGGTCATAAATTGGGCACTATTGGGTTCGGAAAGTCTTACTTTGTGACCTAATAGAGTATAAATTGCTTTTGTTAAGTTTCATCTTTTCGTCACTTCAACCGATAGCTCAGATCGACAAGCGTCGCGACAAGAAACCCTCTTAAGAAAATGAGGATCAAAAAAGCAACGATCGGGGATATGTCGATACCCATCGGCGGCAACATTTTCCGGATCGGTTGCAAGATCGGTTCCGTCATCCTGTAAAGGAACTGAACGATCGCATTGTACGGATCCGGATTCACCCAACTGACAAGGGCCCGGATAAGAATGAGCCAATAAAAAATACTTAAAATAATATCAGCGACACCGGCTAAAGCCCTTATAAAATTACCTAGAACGAACATACC
>DAOWBD010000178.1 GCA_030634235.1 Candidatus Omnitrophota bacterium
ATACCCGGTAATGACCGCCGCTAAATAATCTTCGTACGCCTCAATGATCTGGTGCCGGGCCACGTCGAGCTCAACGCCGATAATCTTGTCCTTGAGCCGCGTCGCCTTGCCGAACGCGTTCTCTGCGATCGGCTGAGACACCTCAACAGTCAATGTCGTTGCATTCTCCGTCGAGGTATACGACGAGGCCGTCGTGTATTCGGTCTCGACGCTCGTGCCCGTATAAGGGAAAAGCCTGGCCAGCGCCACACTGCCGCCAATCTCCGCCCTTTCCTGGGACAGCATGAGATCGTGCTGGCCCTTGATCTCGAGAACCAGGTCGTCGGCCGGAAGCCCCAGGTCCTTTTCATATTGAAGCGACAGCTCGTCGATCAGGATCTTCTCGAACTCCGTATCGTTGCGGACCGCCAGGTCAATAAACTCCCGCAGCGGCAAAATGTTCGCCGCGCCCGACGGTGTTGCCGCAGGTTCCTCAGCCTTAATCCCAGACGACAATACCAGCGCGGCCACCAGCACGATCCCAATGAATAAAATAATCTTTTGTCTCATGTTTGAACCTCAGTTACATTGTCATCCCCGCGGAAGCGGGAATGACATGGTTACTCAATCAAAATAACAAGATTACTCGCTCCGGAATGACAAACTTACTTTTATCCCGATGGCGACAGGTTTAATTTATGTTCAAAATCTTTTAAATAAGAATAAATGCAAGGAATAAGGATCAATGTGATCAGCGTCCCGAAAAGAAGCCCCCAGGCCAATGCCAGCATCATCTCGGCCAGCATCGCATCGTAGCCGGCAAACCCATAAGCCGTCGGCAAAATTCCGGCAACCGTGGTCAGCGTCGTGAGAATAACCGCTCTTAGGCGCGTTTTTGCGATATTCGCTATTTGCTGGTCGGCTTGATTTTTTTCCTTATCCTTCTTATACTCGCGATCGAGCTTGACGAGCATGATAATAGAATCATTGACAACAACGCCGGCCAGCCCCAAGGCCCCGATCGCCGCGAAGAAGCCGAACATCACCTTCCCGTGGAGCCAAAACGCCAGGATGATCCCGACCGCGCCAAAGGGGATCGCCAGCATAATGACCACCGGCCGTATTAATGAATTAAATAATACAGCCAGCACAACATAGATCAATAAAACAACTAGCAAAATAGCACTGACCAGATCCGCCTTGGACTCTCGTGTATTTTCTATTTCGCCGGCGAATGACACCGTTGTCGTAGGATATTGCGTAAGCACTTTGGGAAAGATCTTTTCCTCAAAATATTGCGCGATATCAAGCGGGGTAACTTTAGAATTTTCCTTTAGGTCCGCATCGATGCTTGTTGTTCTCTTTAAGTCCTCGCGTGTTATGGAATTAGGCACTTTAACTTTCTGTACATAAACCACATCCCGCAGCGGCACCAGATAGTTCCCTTTGTTCTCGACGGGCAGGTTAAGCACCTTTTCAATATCATCCTTAGCCTCATCAATGATCGTAAAGCGAACCTGTACATCTTCCTCCGCGCCCGTAAATTCATACAAGACGCTCCCCTCGAGGGCGGCGCGAAAAGTTGAAGCAATATCCACCGGACTGATCGAAAGGCGCTTCACTTTATCCCTGTTGATATCGACCCTATACTCACCAATGCGCAAGTCCCCGTCAACCTCGATATTTTCAAGGGACGGGTGCTCTTCCATCTTCTTCATCAGATCGGCAACGATCGCTTCGCGCAGGGCATCATCATTCTGCTGGACAAGAAGTTCAATAGCACTGCCTGAGGAATGCCCCCACCGGCTCTTCCTGAAATTTAATTCTTCAAATCCTTTGAGGCCTTTTGTTTTCGCCTTTAACTGCTCGACAATCGCATCGGCCGATCTTTTTCTTTTCTCTTTAGGGACGATCTCAAGCATTATGCGGAAGTTATTTTCCTCAACAGCGCCGCCTCTCCGGCTCCTTGCAATATTTGTCCTGACCCCGACCAGCTCCTTACTGAAATGCTTAAGGATAACATCCTCGATCTTCCGTGTTTCTTGCGCCGTCTCGAATCGCTTAGCCTCCGGTCGGACTCTTCCGGAAACAACAATATCCCTTGTCTCCTCATTAGGGAACATGACAAATTTAAACTTATACTTGATCAACAAGCCGGA
>DAOWBD010000141.1 GCA_030634235.1 Candidatus Omnitrophota bacterium
ACATTTCTTAAGCATTTACACAAAAAAGATATCCGCCTTGCGTTGGTGACGGGAACGTCAAGACATGAATTGCGCCAAATTTTGCCTGTGTCTTTGCGGGATCTTTTTTCTGTGATCGTCACGGGAAATGAGGTTAAGCATGGCAAGCCCCATCCGGAGCCGTATTTAAAGTCGCTGCAAGAACTTAAGATCGAATCGTCTCAGGCGGTTGTTATTGAAAATGCGCCTTTTGGGATCCGTTCGGCAAAACAGGCCGGATTAAAATGCCTGGCTTTAGAGACGTCATTGCCTAAACAGTATCTTCGTGAGGCGGATATGATTTTCCCTTCCATCAAGGAGCTTGAAAATAAGGCGAGTTTTTCCATTGATCGAGACACGAAGAGGATAAGACGGCCATGAAATTAAAAAATGTTCTTCTTCTCTACAAAAAGAGCGCTTATAGGATCTATTTTCTTGAACAGAGAAGCCCCATTGCGGAAAAAGACGAAGTGTTTGCGCAAAGGGAGCTGGACCGTTTCCAGAAATCGCACAAAGAACATTACGCGACTCTAAGGAGTGTTAGAGCCACTTTAAACAGGCATAAGATCCCTTTTACCACGTCGACTCGGGGTCAGATCGTGGATTATGACGCCTATGATCTTGTGATCACGATCGGCGGGGATGGCACGTTTCTGGAAGCGGCGAGAGGGATAAAAAGAAGCATCCTTTTAGGGGTCAATTCTTCCTTGGGTTACAGCGTCGGGAATTTCTGTATTGCCAATATCAATAATTTTGAGATGGTTCTCAAGCGGATCTTAAAAAGAAATTTCAAGACAAGATTGCTCCAGCGTCTGCATCTAAACATTGGCGAGAACCGTACTGAGATCGATTGTCTCAACGATGTTCTGGTCTGCCACAGCAATCCGGCGGCGATGAACCGCTATATTTTGAAGATCGGCAGGGTGAAAGAAGAACAGCGGTCTTCCGGTATTTGGATCGCGGCGCCGGCGGGAAGTTCGGGCGCTATCAATTCGGCCGGCGGAAGAAGGATCGCCCATACGGCGAAAAAGATCCAGTATATGCCCCGCGAGCTTTATTGGGGCGGCAAGTGGAAATACCGTCTTACGGGCGGGATCCTGTCGTCGCGCCAGAGTGTTACGGTGACCTCTTTGATGCGCCAGGGAAAGATCTTTGTCGATGGGACGCATCTCGAGATGTCGTTTTCTCTCGGGTCGTCAATGAAAGTGACCCTTTCTCGCTATCCCGTAAAAACCATCGCTATCTGAGAAGACCTCCGTATGAACTTTCCCATGAAACCGAAATTATCCTTTGCGAAAAACCTTAACGCGTGGTATCGAAAAAATGCGCGCGACCTTCCCTGGAGGGAAACCTCCGATCCTTACAAAATTTGGATCTCTGAGATCATGCTGCAGCAGACGACGGTAAATGCCGTGATCCCTTATTACAAAAAGTGGATCAAACTGTTTCCGACGGTCGAACATGTTGCGAAGGCTCCGTTGCAGAAAATATTAAAATCCTGGCAAGGCCTGGGATATTATACGCGGGCAAAGAATATCTACAAGACTTCCAAGATCATTTGTGCTCTGCATAACGGAAGAATTCCGGATGATCCTCATCAGCTCAAGAAGCTTCCCGGTTTTGGGCCCTATACGGTCGGGGCGGTCTTAAGCATCGCTTTCGACAAGCGGCATGCGATCATTGACGCTAATGTTCGTCGGGTGATCATGCGGATACTGGCAATTGAAGGGCACGCGGATACGTCACAAGATGCGGAGATATCGGTATTTCTTGAAAGGGAAATGCCCGTGAGAAACTTAAGGACATTTAACCAGGCGTTGATGGAACTAGGCGCGCTTGTGTGCCGCAATCGCGAGCCGCTGTGTTTGTCATGCCCGGTTAAGGCTCAATGCTGCGGGTACAAGAAAGGCATTCAGGAAATCATCCCAAAGCCTAAGAAAAAGATTATCAAAGATATTGATGTGGCAATTGGTATCCTTAGGCGTAAGGGGAAATATTTTATCCAAAAGCGCCCTGCAAAAGGGCTACTAGCTGATTTGTGGGAATTTCCTGGAGGGAAAACCAAAAAAGGGGAATCTTTGTTCCGGGCCCTGCGGCGCGAGTTGAAAGAGGAACTGGATATTGACATCACCTCGTCGCGACATCTGATGAATGTTAAGCACTTTTATACCCAATTCCGTGTGAATCTTCATGTTTCACTATGTGAGTCTCAGGCCTATCCTTCTTCTGGTAAGGATCGTAAATGGGCTACACTAAAGGAGTTAAATAAATACCCGATGCCTTCGGGAAGCGCCAAGATCGTAGACCGGTTAAATAAAATAAACGGACAGGTGCCTGATTGAGTGTTTGATGGTGTTGTCGGTAAGACATGTAGCAAAAAGAACCTTGTATCCTTGGGTGATAAATCTTATAATCATATTCTTTACTTGGAGTATGGCTTGCTTATAATATAATGAAATAAAACAAGAGCAAAGGTTACCGGATGGGGCCCGAAGGATATAAGGAAAATAAAAGGATAGATCAATGAGTAAGGCCATGACAAAATTAGACAGCCTGGAATCGCAGAGCGTTTTTATATTAAGAGAGGCCTATCGCGAGTTTAAGAGTCTTGCGATGCTCTGGTCGATCGGCAAAGACAGCACAGTCCTTTTGTGGCTGGCGCGCAAGGCTTTTTTCGGCCATGTCCCGTTCCCGCTGGTCCATATCGATACAAGTTTTAAGATCCCTTCGATGGTCGAATACCGTGATCAATTAGCCAAAGAGTGGAAGATCAATATGGTTTACGGGCAGAACAAGGCGGCCCTTGAGGCCAAGCAGACTTTTCCCGACGGTAACATCGACCGTATTGAATGCTGTAAAGTTCTTAAATCCGAAGCGCTTAAGCATACCCTGGCCGGCGACTGGCCGCGCTACCGCATGAACCACGAAACCGGGGTCTATGAAGTGGACACCAATACCGCGCCGCCCAAGGGTGTGGTCTTAGGCGTTCGCGCGGATGAAGAAGGGATCCGGTCGAAAGAGCGTTATTTCTCACCGAGGGATTTGAATAATGATTGGGACGTCGGCGACCAGCCGCCGGAATTGTGGAGTCAGTTCAAGACCGATTTCGCGCCGGGAACGCATCTTCGCATTCATCCTTTACTTGATTGGACGGAACTCAATATTTGGGAATAT
>DAOWBD010000173.1 GCA_030634235.1 Candidatus Omnitrophota bacterium
CATTGCTGTTTATTTCAACGCCAATCAGATCAAAACAATGGCAGTGCATAAAGAAATTGCCACGGAAGTTATGAGTTCGACCATGGAAGAATTAAGAAGGCAGGGATATGTTGCCTTCGGCACCGATCATGGCTCTTCTGCCCCGACATCGACACCGGAAACATTTACCGATGACGATCCTCCGTCCATTGGGAATATACTGACGGCATTAATGTATACTTATGAGGATCCGCCGGCGGGTGTGCCTTCGGATTTTAGGCTCATAACAGTTACGCTTGCCTGGACGGAATCTTTTCAGGGGAGTTCCAGAGAGATTTCCGCGATGACGTACGTCGCGCCGTAGACTGTCATGACGACGGGATTTAAAAAACCGCGTCATGACGGAACGTAGCTAAAATGAATAACAAAAGCAAAAATTTAAGATCTCAATCAGGGCTGTCTTTAGTTGAACTGCTTGTAGCTATGATAATCGCGGCAATTTTATTGTTGACTGTCGGGGCGTTGTCGCGGATCAGCATCGCGAGCCAACGGAGATCTTTTAACGAAATGCAGGTCCACGCGGATCTTTCTTATGGCTTTAAGCTCTTGCGCAACCGTATCCGCGAGCACGGCTTTGCGACAGATACGCCGGGCAGCGGCTCGTGGCTGGGCGACCGGATCCTTGTCAGGAACGGCGCTTTCGGGGTTTACCAGAATACGAATACCGAAGATTTTGTCTATGTGCCGGATATAAGCGATGAATCGATCAGAGAAGTTCTCTTGTCTGTTCCGAATGCCGGGATCCTTAACCTGACTTTGTCCAACTTAACGCCGCCAAGGACCATTACGGTTCAGATAGACGGCGAAACGAACGGCATTCGTTTTGAAATGTTGACAACCGTTACGAAAAGAGGTTCATGATGAACAAGAACGGATCGGTTCTTACCATTACACTTGTGTTTGTCATTGTCTTTATGATCATGGGGCTTGCGGTCATCCACCACGCCGGTTTGCAGCTCACAGCAGCCGAAGACAGGGAAGCTTCCATAGAAGCTTTTTGGCTAGCGGACGGCGCTGTTGAAATAGCCTTGGGCAAATTAAAAATAAATGTCTCGGATATCATTCCGAAAGGTCAAGCGAGTGTTACTTCTCCAAGGAGTCAAACGAATCCTGCTTCAGGAGGGACCCGGACCTACGATGTGTTTTCTTACGCCGATAGCTGCCCTCCGCCACTCTGTTCGGATGCAGTCCGTTCTGAAGACCCGATGCTGCCCGTCTGTACGGTCGCGGAACGTTCCATGGATCCGATTCTCTGCGATCTGGAAGACCGTTCGTCAGATTCGCTTCTTTGTCTGCCTTCTCAGCGGGTGATCGATCCGACTCAGTGTACGGCCGTGGATATGGTTGATGATGGAACAGGAACAGGGAACCTCGTTTGCTCTTGTGTACTGACCAGCAGTTGCAACATGTTGTGTCCTTGCGATATATCCGGGACTTGTCTAGGTAGATGCTCTTGCGAATATCAGGGAGAAGATCCGTGCGTGGGCAGATGTCCTTGCGAGTTGAACGATCCACCAGATTGTCCGTGCCATTTGGCTAATAATTGCCCCGATAATATGATCGGAAGATGCCCTTGCGAGTATATGGGGTCTTGTTGCGAAAGCTGGGCTATTCAGTCGTATGGAGAAGTAGACTATGGATCAACTGTTGCAGGGAAAGATGTTCAGTCTAGAGCGGTCCTGGCGAAAGTCGCGCAAGATCTTCCCGAAGGTTATGATATCAACAAGGCTCTGGAATCGTGGGGTTTTGTTAATAAAGATAAAGATTGTGAACCGGATGGAAATTCGAATATTGAAGGCGGCTGTGAGCAGCATTCAGATTTTACTTTTGAAAATACTTTAGGAGAAGATAAAGCGTTTTTTGATGGTATCGCGACCCATACGTATAATGATCCTCTAAACAACTTCAGTCCGATTGCGGGGGTTACGGTTATTAATCTGACGGACAAAAAGTCTTTGAATATCACTGAAGACAAGCAGCTTTATGATGCCGATGGTATCCCTATTGCTTCGCTTCTTATTATCGATGCCACAGGAGTGGAAGAGGGAAAAAATGTAATGATCACTATTGCCGGAGACGGGGTTTTCCGCGGAATCGTCTGGATTATCGGTGAAGCGCAACTCGTAGGAACATCTAACATTTATGGCGCGGTGTTCATTGCTGGAGAGGAAGATGAAGTTACGAAGGTGAGCGGAACATCGGATATTTATTTTTCTATGTCTGCGATTATTGAAGCTATTGGCACCTTTGATAGTGATGTGGGTGGTGAAAATAATCCTCCTGGAAATTTAACATTTATGAGCTGGGAGGAAATAGGGATCGGCCAGGATAAAAGTGAGTATGAATAACGAAAAAAATAATATATTGGCATTGAATGCTTCTTCACCGGAAGAATTAGATTCTTTTTTAACGGCGTCACTTCAAGGGGAGGATAAGGCGG
>DAOWBD010000188.1 GCA_030634235.1 Candidatus Omnitrophota bacterium
GTTTGCTGGCTGGCCGCCTTAAACCCATAAGCCGCCACCCCTCCGGAATAGATATACCCGGCATGTGGAGCAATGAGAATATCAATATCACGATCGGAAGGCTTGTTGGTAGCTTCGAAAAAAAACTTGTCGATATGCGCCGACAACCGCTTCGGGTTCGCATCATAGAACTGCCCGCTTACATTGGGCTGTTTGATCTTGGAACCACCGAAAGCTAACGAAGACATAACACTCAATAAGGATAGGCTAATGGTTAAAAGTTTGACACCTTTAAGAACCGGTGTATCTCTGTATTTTCTCGAATGCACGTCGTATCCCATAGGAACTGTGAAAACGGCCTGCTACCCCTCATTTTGAACTTATATACCGTCAATAACCGCGACGGAAACGGTTGAAGACCTTATATTGAATTTTATTCTACCACAAATCGACCATATCTAAACAAAAAAGAGACCGGTTTTTATCAGTCTTTTTTTGTGCGATCATTACACCGTAACAAGAAGAGCGGACTCAAAGAGTCCGCTCTTCTAAGCTACAGATATTAATTTAAATCTCGATGCTTTATGCCATTTCAACCAATTGATCCGGGATCACAACCGAGCCTTTTTCCGATTTCAAGGCCTGCAGGCGAGATCTTTTAGCGACCTGCGTTTCAAAATATATCTCAGACACATTAACCTCTTTTTTATAGGCGTCGATCTGCATGTCGATCCTGGCAATAATATTATCAACATAGAGAGCAAACTGCTTGTTATACAATTCTCTAGTGTAGCCCTTATCCGGAATCAGCTCGTCGAAGATATCGCTGATCTCCTCGAAGGTCGGAATAATCCCGATAGCCGTCTTGATCCCGGTCACCTCATTGTTCGCTAACCGGGCCACCCAGGCGAGCCAGACCCTGACATCCCGCTTTTCTCCAAGAAGCTTTTTAGTCGTGCCGCCCCGAGCCTCATCGGTAAGAAAATAGTTCAGCGAAGCCAGAACTGGTTTTGTTTTCAGTTTGGGATTGGTAAAGAACTTAAACTGCCCGTCCATATAATCTCCCAGCGCCCCTAAAAAGAAAGGCGCGTTGGCCCACGGTGAGCGCTTGACATCTCCTTTTGCGCCAACCTCGGTTGCCGTCGTTTGTGAGGTGATATCCGCGCCAAAGATCACTCCTTCCTCGGGAGTCAAACTGGCAACGACGGGAGGCATCGTGTCCGCATCCCGGCCGCTATAGGTAAAGACCTTAGTCTCAACACCATCGGCACTATTAGCAGCCGCTTCGTTAAAATTGCTAAGTTCCCGACTACGGATGGTGCAACGGGAATTGGGATGCGAAATCGGAACTGGTTTCCCGTTGGCATCCACCTTGCTTTCCGTCCATTCTCCTTGGAAATTCTTTCCGCTCTTAGGAGCATCTTCTTCATTTCCTTCCCAATGCGGAACACCTTTGTCGTCGATCAGGACATTGGTCCATATTATTTCGGATCCCGGATTTCTCAGACGTTCCATCAGGATCGGATCTCCCTCGATATTAACGTCTTTGACAATTCCAAAAATACCGATCTCCGGGTTGACGGATCTGATCGTGCCGTCATCGGCGATCCATATCTGGGCGAGATCGTCGCCGATAAACGAATCACCGGCCATGGCGGTCGTGGTCTTGCCACAGCCGCTAGGTGCCGCACCGTCAATCCAGATGATAGAACCATCTTTCATTTTCATACCGGTAATAAACATATGTTCGGACAGCCGTTCTCCGCGATGGCTATAGATCGCGTCATCATTAGCCAGCCGGTGATGGCCTTTTTTGATCAAAGCGCAATTCCCAAGGTAGGAAACATTCCAGGCCCA
>DAOWBD010000017.1 GCA_030634235.1 Candidatus Omnitrophota bacterium
AGAAGCGGCATGGATTCCCTCATGCGAATTCCCATGCAAATTGCTGATATCCGCCCGCAAAGCAACGTTGAAAAACTGATACGCCTGGTTCAACAAGCCGCTCTCAAGAGCCATAATCGCGTGGATCGCCGGACTTAATGAAGATTTATGCAGTGTCCTAGGGGCATAGAAATGGTAATTATTTTTCTTTGCATTTTTAGGAAAGAAATCCGCCAGCAGATAAAGTAGCATCAAAACATCCGCCTGTTTAACAAATTGCGTCTTGTTATAATCTTTGACCTTGACCCCTTTGGGAAGCATCGGGATCCCGTTCTCATCAAGGTCGACAATATTGATATGCTTTCTTTGAAAATACCCGTCAAACTCTTCGATCACATAATCTTTTTTGCGGTATTTAAAAACAATTTTGGGAACAATGCGTTTCCAAACATTCACCTCTTTGTCCGTCAGGCCGATCTTGCCGCGTAATTCCGTATAGAGCTTCGGTTTGGTTTTCTTCAGAGCTTGATAAAATTTATGAGCAACCGAAAGGTTCCACTTGGCCATAACATTCGTAAACGCGTTGTTATTCACATGTTCATGGAACTCGTCGGGACCGATAACATCCCTGATCTCATATTTTCCCTGACGGTTACGTTGCACCCGACTGGCCCAAAACCTTGCCGCCTCAAAGACCATTTCATAACCATGGTCCATCATAAATTCCTCGTCGTCGGTGATCTCAAAATAATGACAGCAGGCAAAAGCAATATCCGCCGTAATATGATGCTCAAGCTCATTGGTCTTAATACGGATAATCTTCCCGTCGAGGTCTTTGGCCCATGTCGGCGTTTCCTCTTCCCCTGTCCCTGCCGACTCCCAGGGGTACATGGTTCCCTTATAGCCTTGTTTTTTGGCAATATCCCTCGCCTGGTCCATCCGGAAGTACCGATACATCAGCATATTCTTCGCAACCTTCGGCATCGCGTAAGCGTAGAACGGCAACATGAAGATCTCGGCATCCCAGAAAACATGCCCGCGATAACCCTCCCCGCTTAGAGTTCTGGCTCCGATGCTCGAGAATCCTTTGTCGACATGGCCGCAGATCAGCATATGAAAGATATTGAACCGGAGGTTTTTCTGAATATCCGCCGTTCCTGCAATAATAACATCCGCGACATCCCATAGCTTCCGCCATTCTTCCCGATGGCTCTTTAATAAGCTGTCCATTCTTCCCCGAAAGGCCTTATTGAACTTCACCCTTGAAGACCGCTGAAGTCTTTTCAAATCCTCTTTTTTCTCACCACAGGTTCCGATATAAAAGACCTTAGTAAGAACAATCGGCTGCCTTTTCTTAAGCTTGAGCTTCAGAATATTATCCTGAGCATATACTCTTTTCTTTCCGATCACGTAATAAAGCCCCGTGCGATAGATCACCTGATGTCGTTTTTCCAACGTTCTCAAAAGCAGATAGCTGGCATTTTTTTCCTGGTCTAATTCTTTAATATTAAAATGACGTTTGTTTCCTTCGGTAATCGTTCCCTTATTGTGGACGGTCGTATCCAGGCCGCTTTGAATCTCGACCTCAGCGCTGTCATCCAAAGGCGTCAGCGTGACCTGCATGACCCCGATATTCTTGTCATGCATGGAAACAAAACGGATCGATTGATAATCGTAACGCCTTTTCTTACTATCCGAATAAACCGTACGGCGAGTAAGAAGGCCGTCTTGCATGTTCAAGATCATTTGATGATCGAGGACATCCATAGCCACAGCCCCGACCTTTTCGCCTTTGACGGTAAATTTAAAAAAGAATGGATTGGGAAAATTGACTAGCTCGGCAACCTGTGAAGTAAAGCGGTCATAAACCCCGGCAATATACGTCCCTGCCCAGGTCCCGATCGGGATCTCTTCCAAAATACCTCGAACACCCAAATACCCGTTACCTAATGCAAACTGGGTTTCACGGATATTTTGGATCCCGGTATCGAACGCATCAGCCTTGATACACCAAAGATCCCGATTTTTGTATTTCGCGTAATAATCCGCCATTTAGTATCCTTATTGATATGAATATTTCATATATAATAGAGTTATCCGGGTTTTTTGTCAAATAAATGCTATCCCAAAGCATTTTCTGAGTATTATCCCCCTGTACCAGTCGCTTGATCCCTGCCAATAACATAAGCCAGCGCCAACCCTAAAACAGCGCTGGCACTATTAAGACAAACGTCCTTGAACTGGTAATATCGGTTCGGCAGAAGATATTGTATCCCCTCATCGCCCAGTCCGATAAGTGATGTGATCGCAAACGCCGCCAAAAAAGACCGGCCGGCCCTAAGATCCAGAATAAGGGCCCGGTAGATCAAAAAAGCCAGAACGCCATATTCGACGAAATGTAGCCGCTCTTCCGGAATCGAAAGCCATATCATCCCCAAAGAATATACGGCTGTAACCAAAAACAACAAAACATAGGTCAACCTCCTACGTACACGCTTTGTTTTCACAAAGACTAATACGATCGAAATGCCGAAGAAAACAATTCCCGCATTTACGAAAAAGGAGAACCCGGCATACTGTTTTAAAAATTCACAAATCGGCCGTACAATATACAGAGTCGAGTAAATGAGCCCTGTCCAGGCCCCGGCAAGTATCCATCGACGGATCCGTCTGCTCTTAATATCACTCATCGATCACCTCTATTTGATGGCCGTCACTTTGCAAAACGACCGATCCATGCCGGTCTGTCCTGTAGACCTTGCCCTTGAGCTTATCTAATTGCTCAACAAGGGGCTTTCCATATTCATTGGCGCCCGTTGACACAATAAAAACAGGATCGTTCCCAAAAGCCTCCGCAAATTGATCCGTTATTATCCCGCCATGGTGCGGGACCTGGATGACATTGGCGGACTGTATTTGAGGATAGCACCGAAGAAGCTCGTCCTGTTGCGCGGCTTGAATATCTGAAGTCAAAAGAATGGATATCTCTTTAAAGACGATCAGGAAAACAAGGGCATTCTCATTAGCGGTCCCATCCAGCGCCGACGGATGCAGGACCGAGAAACGGATCTCTTTGCCTCCGAGTAACAACTCATCACCTTCTTCCAAAACAGTGGTCGAGACCCGGCGCCCTTCTATCGTTCTTATCAGATCCTCATATCCGTCCTCGGCCCGTTGTGCATCTCCATTAATATAAAATGTTCCAACAGGCCATTTTTCGATCAAAGAAACGAACCCGCCAAAATGATCTTCATGCGGATGTGTCAGAATAACCGTTTCAAGGCTCTCGATGTTGCGGGCGTCGAGATATTTTGTTAAACGCCCGGCATGTTCCGACTGGCCGGCATCAATGAGCACATTCTCACCGTCGGGAAGTTCGATGAAGATCGCATCGCCATATCCCACATCCACAAAATGAATCGTCATCAGCCCGTCGGACGCAAGGACGGGCCGGCAGAAAAACGTAAGAACAAGGCAAGCCGTCACAAAACGGATAGACGCTTTCATCGGATCCTTCTTATCAATGCGGGAAGTTGAAATCATGCAATCTTCCTATTCTTTGAACATGTTATATTATGCACTATATCATAGCCCCGGATCAAATTTCCTCATTTTTCTTCCATTTTCATTTCCCTTACTTCCGTAATTTTGCTAAAGTAGAAATATGGATCTCAAGAGAATAAGACGGAAAGATCTCTTCAAATATGTCTTTGCGTTCATCTTCGCATCGACCTTTTTGATGCAGTTCAATGACATTCTTCACCGATCTAATGGTGAAATAAAAAGATTCCTCCGGGCAAAAGGCGATTATACCGAAGTGCGAAACTCTTATACAACCTTTGCCGTAACGACAGAAGCAAAAAGAATTATCCTCCCCGAATCTCCCGTCGGCATATCGCATACATCTTCCGGTATAGAAAATATCGCCGCGCGTTACAATCTTTATCCTTTAAAATTACGCGAAACCTGGGCCTATTTTATCGACTTGAACCACTCGGTAAAAAATCAAGAATCCTTGCCAATGCGGAAAAAACTTTCCAGCGGCGCATTTATTTACACGAATGAAGGGATCCCGTTCCTCACCGGGAAAAACATGCCCGCCGCCCCGTCACTGCCCAAAAACCTTTTGATATTTTTTTCGACCGTTATTTTTCAGACCATTCTGGGAATGCTGGTTCTCCGCATTCTGAAGATCCCGCGTAAAACAACGGGAACTTTTTGGCTGGCAACAACAGGTTACCTGATCGGGTTTTGTATTTTCACGGCTTCTTTGTGGATCGTATTGCTCCTCGAATTTGCATTAGATATCAGCACCGTGATCGTTCTCGGAATAATTCTAATGTGCTCATTACTTTATTTGTCTTCGGACAGTCATGTTTGCGCCAATAAACCAGACGCCCCTAAAGAAGCCAAAAGGCCTTTGACAAAAATGTTGATCGTTTTTACCGCGTTCTTGGTCGGCATTATCACCCTCTGGATCGTCAGCAATCCCGTCAAGGACTGGGATACCATGTCGAATTGGGCGATCAAATCAAAAGTAATGTTTCATGAGCAGAGCCTGAACCTGCAATACACCTCTGAGAATCATAATTATTATCCTATTCTTTGGCCGCTTCACATCGCCGCGGAATTCGTTCTTCTAAAAGGCGACTACGACGAAGTCGCTCTTTGGAGCTCTGCCCTGTTCTTTTTAATACTCCTTTCCCAATTATTAAAGGGCTTTTCCCTGATGGGTGCAAAACCCCTTTTCGCTAATGTTTGCCTCCTCGGGTATATCGCCTATTTTGCCAGCCAGAACCCGACGATCTCCGCCTTGCCTGAAAACGCCTTTCTCTGTTTTCTGACCGGGCTGCTCGTGAGCCTCTGCCTGTGGCTGAAATCCCCCCACGACAAACATTATCTTGTGATCAGTATTATTTTAGCGATTGGATTAAATTTGATAAAATTAGAAGGCGCGGTCGCGACGATGATCATTGTCTTTTCCCTGATCATCGCCAAGAAACAGGCCATCCTCAACGGCACGGCAAAGCCTTTTCTTTTGACGCTTTTATTGACGGCCATACTCCCGTCGCTTTGGATCTATTGGATAAGATCGCAGGGGTTTTCAGGCGGCATCGTTCATCTGCAGGGCAGTATTTCCCCTCAAAAACTTATTCTCCTGGCACAATCGAATATCAACCAATTCGTAAAACATGGCGAAGGCCTTCTTCTTTTCTTCGGCCTTGCTTATTTTGTTTTCTTCCCGAACCCGCGCAAGTGGAATGCGTCAGAGAAGTTCTTGTTAATCGTTTCTGTCTTGCTGATGATCTTTAAGTGGATGGCAACGGCAGGATGGTCCGAGGAGCTGATCCTGACTCCCGGGGTCTTTAACGATACCGCGTGGCGCTTATTTCTACATGCCGGCCCGAGCCTGATACTCCTTTTCTGTAGTAGAGCGTTCGATCAGGCCCAGGCATAACATCTTTAATTACAATCGTTCCCCAATTTGATATTGAATGCCCCCGGCGATCTCAGGCTTAGGGAGCATTAGTTTTCGTGCCGATATGGTCACTTGAATTTTCTTCTCCGGCGTTTCTTCGAGTTTGATCGCAACATCACTACCATCGACCTTCGCTTTAATGACCCCCTTAGCGCGATCCTCACTTTTTAATGTGCCGGCCTCCTTAACGATACTCAAGCTCGCATCATAAAGCCCGTTATAATCGGTGGCATATTCAGCCGTGGAAGAGTCATTTCCGACGAGCACGCCGACAACGCCCGCAGGTAAAAACGCAGCCCCTAATATGGTTGCCGCCCCGTAGATCGCAGCACCCTTGATCCCTGCCGGGCCCATAGCTTGAACCATCACAAGGGTCGCAAGATGCTCGGGGCTCTTGATATTCTTAAAAACTTTGTCCTTCAACCCGACTTCATAGGCTAAGATAGTCGGTTTCTCACCGAGGCCATAATCCTTTAAGATAACCCGCTCGACATTGAGCCTCAGCTCGTCGATCTGCATGGGCATTGCCTTACCCTTCTTCTTAGGCTTCGCTTCTTCTTCCTTTTCCTTTTCTGCCGGCTCCTCCTTCACTTGAGCCACTTTAAGGGCGTCAACATTCATGTTCCCGTCTTTGTCCTTAATAAGAACGACTTCTTTAAGATCGAACACGACCAAAGGAAGATGTAATTTTCCTTTTAACAACGCACCCAGGTCAAAATCAACCCTGATCTCGGGGATATCAACGAGCGGCCCTTCCGGAAATCCTTTCGGATTGCCAACAACCATACCCTTGATATGCACCTTCTGCGTTATGACACGCAGGGCGAACTTCTCAATCTTAACCGGCGCCCCAAGAACGCTTGACCCGACCGTCGTGATCGCCGATTTAATAAGCACATCTTTAAGGACGACGATCCCGATAATCACCACAAGAACAACAATAAGAATTTTTGGAAATTTTTTCATTTCTACTCCCTCCCTTTACGTTGATTATTTTTACCCATGATATTACAAATCATATATTTTCCAGCTAAAATCTAATAGTTTATGAATAGCGTTTACAGCAGCAAGAAACCAACTTAATCCCGTATTAATTCTTCCGAGGTTCCGATAGGCGTCGGGTATTTATAGACAACCAGGTAGCTTGAAATAATAAAGGTCAGGATCGTCGTGAATTGTATCAGCTGTGACGCGCTGCTGCTGATATGCCCCAATTCAACGGCCAAAAAAGCGATCAATAAAGAGAACTCACTTAATTGCCCAAGCCGCATCCCCGTCTCTTCCGAGAAAGACTTCTCTTCGCCGGCCCATACAAACACCTTCTTAAAGATCCACGGCTTGATCACGATAAAGACCGTCGCTAAGACCATCGACGGGACAAAGATGTTCATTATAACTGATAAATTTAAGTTGGCTCCCAAAGCAAAGAAAAACAGGACCAAGAAGAAATCCCGCAGCGGTTTTAGTTTCTCTGAAATAAAGAATGCTATCTTATGCCTCGCCAATACAAGTCCCGCAAAGAATGCCCCCGTCTCATAGAACAGGCCTATTTCATTTGAGATGCTGGCAACCCCAAAACACCATGCCAGCCCCAGGACGAACAATACTTCATGGGTGCGCTCGACATGAGACATGACCTTTCTTAAGATATAACGTTCGAACAAAACTAATATTACAAGGAATAAACACAATTTCACTAACAGGACCGAAAAGCTGATCAGCGCTCCCTGAGGAGAGCCAATACAACGAACAAACGCAAGGACCGCTATCGCAAGCAGGTCCTGCATAATGAGAACACTGATACAAATAGCCCCCATTCTCTTTTGATGCAGTTTTGTCGTCGGCAGCAGCTTAATAACTAATATCGTACTGGAAAACATTAAGGCAAGAGCAATACAAAGACTGTCGGTCATGGAAAAGCGGAACAGCAGAGAAAATAAAAAAGCAACAATAAAAGACCCGGTACAATTAGCCAGTGTCACTAATAAAGTTTTTTTAAATAATCCAAGAAGTTTTTGGGGATGCAGGCAAAGTCCGGCTAGAAATAACAGAAGGGTTATCCCTAAGTGGGCTATCGTTTCAATAAATTCCACATGGCGGATCAGCCCGAAGCCCCATGGCCCAATGAGTACCCCGCAGAGAATGTAGGCGATAATGACCGGCTGTTTGATCAAGACCGCCACGTAGGCCAAGAATGCAGCGCCTACAAGAAGAATACTTAAATCAAAAATAAAATTTTCCATAAACTTATTATATACCGAACCCTATGCTCGTCATATTTTTAATTAGCCAAAAGTTCTCTAAGGTAACGCGACAACGCCGATCAAACCGGCGCCGATAATGATAAACGCAGGATGCACGCGCAAATAGAAGAACAGCACAAAGGCAACAACAATGATCGCCATGTTCTTAACACTATAAATCTGACTCAGGCTCACCATCTGGAAAGCGACGGCAATGATCATGGCAAAAACAGCGAGCTGTATCGTCGCAAAGGCGCTCTTGACCATCGGCACTTCTTTATAGCGGGAATAAAAATACGTCGCAATGAGTATTAAAACGACCGGCGAAAGCAAATTCCCGATATTGGCAGCAATCGCCCCCGGCACCCCTGCCATCTTATAGCCGGTATAGGTCGCGAATTTAATGGATATCGCGCCCGGAAAGATCTTAACGACGCCGAGGATCTCCAAAAACTCTTCCTTGGTCAACCAATGATATTTCTCAACAACCTCTTTTTGTATAAGAGGAAGAAATGAATACGCCCCGCCGATGGCAAAGAGGCCGATTCTAAAGAACGCCAAGAATATTTTCAATAAAATCATATTTCCTCCTACTTTTCATAGTGCGCATAAAGACAACCATCATCACTTTAGTTTTATTTTTTCTGCGTTTTCTCAATTTTCGCCCATTGATCGCGCAGCGAGACAGCGCGGTTGAAAATCAAGTGCCCGGCGGTGGAATCCTTATCGGCACAAAAATAACCGAGGCGCTCGAACTGGTAGGAATTCCCGGGATCGGCATCAGCAAGCGAAGGTTCCATTTTGCAGGATGTTAAGGCTTCCATGGAATGCAGATTAATATGCGCAGTAAAGTCCTCTTTCCCCTTACCGGAGAGAGGATTCTCAACGGTAAAAAGACGGTCGTATAAACGAACCTCGGCGTCGACAGCGCCGTCAGCCGGAACCCAATGCAGTGTAGCTTTCACCTTTCGTCCATCGGGCGCGTTGCCGCCGCGGGTTTCGGGATCATAAGTACAGCGCAATTCGACAACTTCTCCCTGGCCGTTCTTGATCGCTTCTTCACATTTAATAAAGTAAGCATAACGCAGGCGCACCTCGCGTCCCGGCGCTAACCGGAAGAATTTCTTGGGAGGGTCTTCCATGAAATCATCGCGCTCGATATACAGAGTTCTTGAGAACGGGACCTTGCGCGTTCCGGCGCCGGGGTCTTCCGGATTATTGATGCAATCCATTTCCTCGACTTGTCCTTCCGGATAATTCTCAATAACGACCTTGATGGGTCTCAACACGGCCATCACGCGCTGGGCGCGCCGGTTCAAGTCTTCCCTCAAACAATGCTCTAAAAGCGCCACGTCGACAGTTCCCTCGACTTTGGCAATACCGATCTTGTCGCAAAAATGGCGGATGGCTTCCGGCGTGTATCCTCGCCGCCGCAATCCGGAGATCGTCGGCATGCGCGGGTCATCCCATCCCTGAATATGGTTTTCTTCGACAAGCTGGAGCAATTTCCTCTTGCTCATGATCGTATAATTGAGATTCAGTCGGGCGAATTCGGTCTGCCGGGGATGGCAAGGCACATCGAGCGCATCGAGGATCCAGTCATAAAGCGGCCTGTGATTGGCAAACTCGAGCGTGCAGAGAGAATGGGTAATCCCTTCGATTGAATCGGAAAGGCAGTGAGCAAAATCATACATCGGATAGATGCACCATTTGTCGCCGGTCCGGTGATGCTCGGCACGTTTAATAATGCGATACAGCGCCGGGTCGCGCATTACAATGTGCGGCGAGGCCATATCGATCTTCGCGCGCAGAACGCAATCCCCTTCTTCGAATTCGCCGTTCTTCATCCGCGTAAACAGATCAAGGTTCTCCTCGACAGAACGTCCGCGGTGAGGGCTCTCTTTCCCGGGCTCGGTCAAAGTCCCCCTATATTGCCGGATCTCATCGGGAGACAAGCTGTCGACATAAGCCTTTCCTTTTGCGATCAGTTCAACGGCATACTGGTACAACTTTTCAAAATAGTCGGAAGCGTAAAAAAGATCGTCCTTCCAGTCAAAGCCCAGCCATTTGATATCTTCCTGAATAGCCTCGACATATTTATCTTCTTCCTTGCAAGGATTGGTATCGTCGAACCGCAGGTGGCAGGGAGCATCGTTCTCTTGAGCGATCCCGAAATTCAGGCAAATCGATTTCGCATGGCCGATATGAAGAAAACCGTTAGGCTCAGGAGGGAAACGCGTCACGACGCGCCCGTCGTTCTTGCCGGCTTTCAAGTCTTCGGCAACCTTCGCGCGGATAAAATCCAGCGACTCATGTGTTTTCTCTATCGACATGTTCTTTAGATTCTCTGGCCTACAACTGCTTTTTCATCTGATTTAAAAGGTTCCGGCCTATTGACTACTATACGTTACACAAAGATCTCATAAAGGGCCCAGGCGATCAATGCGATCCAAATGGATATGGGAAGCCATAACTTTTTCATAATACTTCGGTCGCTGAAGAACCTTTCGGACAATTCCACAATCTCTTTCCCGAGAACCGCAAATTGAGCCATCATCAAGGCCATCATAAATGTCATTGAGGCAAAAACCTGGACGATCGTCATCTCCTGCAGTAAGAACTTAAGGATCACCAGCGCGGCAATTAAAGAGAGGACCGTCGTGTAAATGGATTTCGTATAGATCGTTTTTATAACAGATTTCCAAGAGGCAGGATCAATACAGATGACCAGCAGTTTGACCAACGCAAACACGATAAAAACCAATGCTATGATCTTGACAGGTGTCATGGCCCTCTCCTTTTTTCGGTTACGGTTTACATGCCTGTTTATTGAGAAGCTGTTTCACGTTCTTGTTCAACTCACCCAGGTCGAAGGGTTTGACCATGTAGATGTCCGCCCCGACTTCCCGGGCGATTTCGACGTCGTCGTCTCCAGCCCTTGAACTCAAGATAACCACTGAAATCTGCGAAAACCTCTTGTCAGATTTTAGCATCCCGCAAACCTTAAACCCATCTAACTTCGGCATCATCACATCAAGGATAATAACATCAGGCATCTCTGCCTTCGCAAGAGCAAACCCCTCCTCCCCGTCACGAGCCACGGTCTGCTCATGATCAATATCCTTTAAGGCTGCTTTGATCAACGCAATATTTGTTTCTTCATCATCAACGATCAGTATTTTCATTTCATCCTCCGGGGTCGAAATTAAGAAGCTTGAGACATATTCCACATTCTATTTCGTCAGTATTCTATCCTAAAGAAAAACCCTCCGCAACATAATTAGTTGCGGAGGAAGAATGGGCCCTTCTTACTTCTTCAGACGCAGAAGCCTGACCTTCACAACGCCTTTAATGTTATAGATCGACTCAATCGCCTTTTTCGACGGTTCAGCAGCGACATCAATAATGCTGCAGGCATAGTCCCCTTTGCTCTTGTTTAACATCTCCGTAATGTTAATATTCTCCTGCGCCAGGGCCGTGGAAATCTGCCCGACCATATTAGGAACATTCTGGTTCATGATCACCAAACGGAAATCAGAACTTTGCTCTAATTTGCAATCCGGGTAATTGACCGAGTTCTTGATCTTTCCGGTCTCGATGAAATCCCGGATCTGCTTAACGACCATGGTCGCGCAATTCGTCTCGGCCTCTTTTGTCGACGCCCCTAAATGAGGCACGGCAATGACTTTCTCCATATTAAGAAGCTCATCGTCAGGAAAATCAGTGACATAACGCTCAACAATGCCGGCCTTGATAGCCTTGCCGAGATCTTCGTTATTGACGATACCTCCCCGGGAAAAGTTCAGGATGCGCACGCTCTTTTTCATCTGGGCGAACTTCTCGGTATTGATGATCCCGCGGGTCGTATCTGTCAGCGGCGTGTGAAGCGAAATATAATCCGCGTTAGCGATCAAACTGTCGAAGCCTTCGGCGCGCTGAACTTCTCTGGATAGCCCCCAGGCCGACTCCACCGAGATGAACGGATCATATCCGATGAC
>DAOWBD010000161.1 GCA_030634235.1 Candidatus Omnitrophota bacterium
CGTAGGTTGGGATGCTCATTGAGAATATCTTCGACCGCGCTTTCCACTTTTGGGAAATCTTCGTCGGAAACAAGCCGGTAATGTGCGGAGATCGTATACTTGACGTGCTCAACAAGCGCACCTTCAACGCCTTTAAGCCTCTCGCTCAACTTCACGTGAGCCTTGTCAATCTCATGGCGTATGCCCTGTGCCTCCTCGGAAATCTCGACGTTCCCGTCGGGATCGACGATCTCAAATCCGTGACTCCCGGCATAGAAAATGCCGACAATCTGGACTTTACCGCGCACATCATCGGTCGCTCGACCGCTGACGATCGACACCTTGTAGTTCCGGGCAAGCCGCTGCACAACTTCTCTCATCTCCTGCGAAAGAACGGCCAGGTCCGGAGTATCAACAATCGGTGTTAGCGTCCCGTCATAATCAAGAAAGACAAAAACATCTTTCCATGCTAGTTGATCCTTTAGCCCGTCGAGATGCTCAAAGAAGCCTACTGGTTGTTTTTCTGAATAAACCACTGTTCTATTGTATCTGTCATTATCCCCGCAAAATCGTCGATAACAACATCCGCTCCGTTAGATTTTAGATCGTCCTGGTTGTTTTCGCGGGCGACTCCAATCACTAGCCCGAAACCGCCGTTAACACCGGCCTGGACGCCTGAAACAGCATCCTCGACAACGATCGCCCGATCCGGTGTTGCATCGACATTCTTGGCCGCCGTGACAAAGATATCACCCTCCGGCTTTCCCTTTAGTCCTAATTCCCTTGAAACAACCCCATCGACACGTGTTTCAAAAAGATCTTCAAGGCCTGTTGACTGGAGAATGTATTGGCAATTCGCGCTTGAGGAAGCGACTCCAATCCGAATCCCCTTGGAGATCAGATCGCGAATGAGTTCTACCGTCGTCTCATAGACTTCAGCCCCTTCTGTTTTAAGAACTTCAACAAATTTTATATTTTTCCGGTTGCCTAAAGCGCAAACTGTTTCATTATCGACACTATCGCTGGAATCCCCATATTCGAGATCGATCCCGCGGGACTCCAAAAAGCTTTTCACCCCTTTGTAGCGGGGTTTTCCATCCACATAGGTCAAATAGTCCTCTTCGTAGGTGAACTCCTTGAACGGTTCTCCTGTTTTCTCCGCACGCGACTTCAAGAACTCATCGAACATCGCCTTCCATGAGGCCGCATGAACAACTGCCGTCTTCGTTACGACACCATCCAGGTCAAAAATAACAGCGTCGAAACTATATGATTGGGGCTTATCTTTGTTGGTCATCTATCTATATCCTTTTATTTTGAGCTTCTTCCGTCTATAAATTAAGATTTATTATACGATTAATATTAAAGCATTGCAAGGTGTTCTACCCATCTACAGCTTGTCATACGAATTTTCTAACACCCTAATATTAATCGCTTTGCAACTCATCCGTAAGAAACAAGGCCAACTGGCTGAGGGTTTGATAGCCAATCTTTCCATCCACTTTCAAGTTATGGGCTTTTTGGAAGGCAATAACAGCGTCTTTGGTCCTTGGCCCTATTTTGCCATCACTTTTCCCAGGCTCAAACCCAGCCTCCTTTAAAAGAGATTGGACTAACCTGGCATTTAATTGCCCGTCCACGACAAGCCCATTGTCCTTAAAAAACCTCAGCTTCTCCCAAGTTGCCTGATCAGCAAAGCGTGTCGGCTCTAAGCCATGATCTTTTTGGAATTTCTCGAGCGCATTACGGGTCCTTAGACCTAAAACCCCATCAGCCTTGCCGGCATTGTATCCGTAAAGATACAGCAATGTCTGAATCTCTTCGACCGCAGCATTGCTCTCAAAAGGGATAATGTCCCCCACCAGAGCTTTTTCTTCTGCTCCTTCTTTATCCAAAAGACGATACAACGCGTCACATCCGCAAAGGGATAAACACAGCAGAAGACATGCCAAAAGACTCGCTCGATGATTACGATCGCTTTTCATGATTCACCGCTGAAACCAATCTCTGTTCTTAAAGAATGCTGGTTAGGTGCCTATAACGAAGACTTGGCTTTCAATATCCCTATTCTCATTCGAGAAAGCTATTGTCACAGTTGCCGTATTGTGCTATTTTTAGACTGCTTTCATTTTTGGATCAACCCGTTTCCGGAGAATCTTTAATATGCCTAAAAAAATTATTCTTATTGCAGCCGTCATTGCCGCTTTCCTTTGTCTTACACTCTTTGGGAAGCCTTATTTTCGACGAAAAAACGCCCTGAAAGTCGTTGAATCCGTATTGATCCATTGGACAAATGATGACGTCCCCACGGCCATGTCCTTTTGGGAAAGAGAATATAAATCTCCTCCTGTTTATGATTTATTGTCTTATGAAATCGGGAAGAAGACTTTTGAACAGAAGGATGACATCTATACCGCGCGCATCTCTGCAACGCTTTATTTTCCGACAGGCAATCAGATGCCTTCGGGCAAAGAGTGGATCTTTGAATTGAACAAAACACGTTATGGATGGAAAATAATGGATTTCCGTATTTCGGCAGACCAAGCGTCACAGTAGGCCTAGCTTCCAAACTTCTTCGAAAACATATCCGCGCTGATCTCAGGCGAAGGACGAGCCAATAAATACCCCTGAACCGCATCGACTCCTAATTCATTGACCGCTTCTAATTCCTGCTCCTCTTCGATTCCCTCGGCGACGGTCATAACCCCGCTTTTTTTGCAAAACG
>DAOWBD010000136.1 GCA_030634235.1 Candidatus Omnitrophota bacterium
ATGATCCGTTCACTATTGGGAAATTTCTGGATTAAATGCTTATAGGCATCAATCGCTTTCTCGAGCTTGCCGGTTTCAGCATAAAATGTTGCTTGACCTAAAAAAACGTCATCTGACAGAATGCCCTTTTCGCTGGCAAACTGGTAAGATTCATCAAAATATTGTTGCGCTAAAGTGAATTTCTCTAATTTTAGATAGCTCCATCCGAGGCTGACTTTGGCCATGAGAATCAGTTTATCATCATAGGCGATCTCAGCTGTTTTGGCATAATATGTAACCGCAGTTAAAAAGTTTTCAAGATAATAGTAGGATTCCGCGATATAAAAATAAGCTTCAGCATGTCTTCTCGATTTTGGGAACTTAAGAACATAATCTTTAAAATATTGAATGGCGTTTTCGTAAGAATGCAGGTTGTATTCGGTTTCCGCGAGTTTAAAGGAAGCATCCTCGGTAAGTTGATGCGCCGGAAAACTACGGATCAGTTTCAGAAAGGTCTCTTTAGCTTTTTTAAATTCGCTTTGCTCGAAATAACTCCATCCGAGGGAATACGACGCCTGGGGCGAATAGATCGAGTCCGGATAGAGACGGATCAATTGGAGGTATTGTTTTTCCGCCTGGTTATAGTCCGAGCCTTTAAGATAAGTTTCACCGAGCCAGAAAAGCGTGGCATCCTTGAATTCGGAATACTCAAGAAGGCCTTGGAACGTATCGTAGGCTTTGAGGTATTGGCTTTTAAAGAAATAACATTGCCCTAAGAGAAGTTTAGCTTGCACGTGTTTTTTTGTTTGAGGATATTGTTCAAGGAGTTGGTCGATATAACGCATTGCCACATCATAGAACCCGTCCTCAAAAGCCTTTTGGGAAACGAGAAACAGCTCTTTTTCGTTATCTTGAGCGTGCGCAGGAGTAATGGCCGTTATCGATAATGTGCCGGTAAGGAATAGTGCTGTGAGAAGCTTCAAACTGTGTGATACGTGTTTATACATGGGAACCATTATATCAGGTTTCATTGTCATTGCAACTTGGGGTATTGAAGTCGCTTTAGAGGACTTTTTTAAGATATCTTCCTGTGTGAGAGGGTGAGTGCTTGATCAGTTGTTCCGGTGAGCCGCTGAAGACGACCTGCCCGCCCTTGTCTCCCCCGTCCGGCCCCAGGTCGATGATGTAATCGGCGTTCTTGATCACTTCGAGGTTATGTTCAATGACCAGGACGGTGTTTCCCTTATCGACCAGTCGCTGCAGGACTTGCAGGAGCTTCTCAACATCGGCGAAATGAAGACCCGTCGTCGGTTCATCGAGGATATAAAAAGTGCTTCCGGTCGATAATTTACACAGCTCGCTGGCTAGTTTGACCCTTTGGGCCTCGCCGCCGGAAAGGGTTGTCGCGGATTGCCCCAGCTTGATATAACCTAATCCGACATCGTCAAGCGTTTGGAGGATCTTTTGCGCTTTCGGGATCTTCTCGAAGAGTTTGAGGGCCTCGGTTACCGACAGGTCGAGGGTGTCCGCGATGTTCTTGTCTTTAAAGTGAACTTCAAGGGTCTGCTCGGTAAAACGCCTGCCCTTGCAGACTTCGCATTGGACGTAAACGTCGGGCAGAAAGTGCATTTCGATCTTCCTGATCCCGTCGCCGCGGCAGGCCTCGCATCGCCCTCCCTTAACATTGAAACTGAACCGGCCTGGCTTGTATCCACGCATTTTGGATTCAGGCAACCTGCTGAAGATATCACGAATATGACTGAACAGGCCCGTGTAGGTTGCTGGGTTTGACCGCGGGGTGCGTCCGATCGGCGACTGGTCGACCTCAATGATCTTGTCGATGTGATCGGCGCCGACGATTTTTTTGTGGCGCCCTGGTTTCTCCTTTGAGTGATAGATCGTCTGGGCCAGGCTTTTATAGAGGATTTCGTCGACTAAAGTTGATTTTCCGGAACCGGAAACGCCCGTGACGCATGTGAATGTTCCGAGAGGGATCGTAACGTCGATGTTCTTGAGATTGTGTTCCCGCGCGCCGATGATCTTCAGTTGTTTAATGGTGTTGACTGGGCGGCGGGTTGTCGGCGTGGGGATCTTGAGACGACCGCTTAGATACTGTCCGGTGGCGGATTTCTTTGATTTGAGCAGTCCCGGGATCTTTCCGGCGTAAATGATCTCTCCCCCGTGTTCGCCGGCGCCGGGGCCAATGTCGATCACGTAATCCGAGCGACGGATTGTCTCCTCGTCATGCTCGACGACGATCAGCGTGTTGCCGAGGTCGCGTAAGGCGTGGAGTGTGGTCAGTAGCCGCTCATTGTCTTTCTGGTGAAGGCCGATGCTTGGCTCGTCGAGGATGTAGATGACGCCGACGAGCCCGGAGCCGACCTGTGTTGCCAGCCGGATGCGCTCGGCTCCCCCGCCGGAAAGCGTTGAACTCCGCCGGTCCAGTGTCAGGTATTCGAGCCCGACGTTGATGCAAAAATCCAGGCGGCGGATGATTTCCTTGAGGATCTGCTCGCTGATCGTTTTCTTATCTTTCGAAAGTTTCAGGTTCTGGAAGAATTGCTTCGCCTCTTTGATCGAGAATGACGTGACCTGCGCAATGTTATGCTTGGCGACCTTTACGCTCAGGGATTCTTTTTTCAGCCGCGAGCCGTTACATGATGGGCATGGCGAGACTGACATGTAGCGGGAGATCTCGTCTTTCAGCCAGTCGCTGTCAGTCTCCTGGAACATTCGCTCCAGATAATGGATCACCCCTTCATAGGGCTTGCCCCAGATCTCATCGCCGCTGCCGTAGAAGATCACCTTTTTCAGCCGGTTGCTCAAACTACTGAAAGGCTGATGGGCGTCGATGTCGAGAAGATCGGCGAGTTCGCGCATCACCGCGCGGTAATACATCAGGTATCCCCGCCGGCCCCGTTTTGCCGGGGCGATCGCGTTGACCCACGGCCGCCCGGGATCGGGAACGAGCAATTGAGGGTCGATCTCCATTTTTGTGCCGAGGCCCTTACATTGCGGGCAGGCGCCGTAAGGAGAGTTAAAGGAGAACGTCCGCGGCTCGATCTCGACAATATTGATCCCGCAATCGACGCAGGCGTAGTTCTCGCTGAAGATCTGATCGACGGGACCCGTCGCCGCATTCTTCGTTTGCGGCGCGATGATCAAAATGCCGTTGCCGGTCTGCAGGGCTGTTTCGATCGAATCGGTCAGGCGTTTTTTAATACCGGGCTTGATCGTCAGACGGTCGACGACGACTTCAATATGATGGATCTTGTACTTG
>DAOWBD010000076.1 GCA_030634235.1 Candidatus Omnitrophota bacterium
CATTTTATTACGGCGAAACGTCTTGGCGTTGATGTCCAGCGGTTTGCATTGGGTTTTGGCCCGACACTTTTTTCCAAGGTCTATAACGGAACGACGTATATGATCAATGCGATCCCTCTCGGCGGGTATGTCAAGATGGCTGGGGACGACCGTATGGAGTGCAAGGGAGCCCCAGGGGAATTTTATTCACAACCGGTCGGCCACCGCTCTCTGGTCGTTTTAAACGGCCCTGTTGTGAACTTTTTTCTGGCGTATATCAGCTTTGTTTTTGTGTTCATGATCGGTTATCCTGGCCAATCAACCGTGATTACGAGCCTTGTCAACGGTGGTCCGGCGCAGGTGGCCGGTTTAAAGGAGGGCGACAAAATCGTTGCGATCAATTCGAAAGGGGTTTATGGATGGCTAAATCTCGAGACAAGGCTCGAAGGGGATAAGTCCGGACCGATGGATGTAACTGTCATACGCGAAGGCGAAGAAGTAACACGAACGGTTGTACCTGAAATTGTGAATAGTCCAAATTTAGTCGGCCGGTTGCGAACGATGCGGGATCTCGGTATCGATAGCCTTCCAAACATTATCGGCGGGTTCGTTGAAGGGGGTATTGCGGAGACATCAGGGTTGCAAGGTGGCGACAGGATTATCGCGATCGATAATCAAACGATCACGAGCTGGGCGGGTTTAAAAGACGCAATTGCGAATTCAACGGGAAGACAGATCGTCTTGAAGCTGGTGCGAGACGGTCAGGTCATTGTCATAGCGATTACCCCGAAAATTGATATCGATATTGATGGGAACGGACAGGAGATCAAAACCCGGAAGATCGGTATCGGCCCGCAGCAGGATCTTGATCTTTACAAGTTCGGATTTGTAAGCTCTTTGATCCATTCGGGAGAAGAACTGGTTTTTATTACGGTATTAACCTATGAATCGCTCTACCGGATGATCACGGGGGCGATATCCGCGAAAGAATCCGTGACCGGTCCCGTCGGAATATTTTATATCGTTAAAGGGGCGGCCGAAGAGGGTATTTCGCATCTGCTGTTTATTCTTGGCGTTATCAGCGCGAGTCTCGCGATCTTCAATTTACTGCCTTTGATCCCGTTGGACGGCGGGCACCTTTTCTTATTTGGTATTGAAAAAATAAGGGGAAAGGCTCTATCGCCAAAAGTTGATGAATATATTGCGCGTTTTGGATTTGGGTTGATCATTTCGCTTGCGTTATTCGTATTTTACAGTGATTTCGCGCGTTTTGGATGGACCGAAAATATCAGCGGCTGGTTTATCCAGTTGAGAAAAATGTTCCCGTGAACAATTCTTTATTTGAACCTCTAATTCGGCAGGATTAATATGAGTGAAACAGATTTAAGAGAGAGAATCAACAGGTATCTGATCAAGGAAACAGATTTTCTTAAAGTCAAAGATACCATGAACGAGGAACAGCTGAGAAACTTTGTCAATCAGTCGATTTCTGATCTTTGTCATCAGCATCATTTTCAATTAGATTTCGAAACGCGCGCGGAGGTCATCCGGGCACTTGTCAGTGCGGTCACGAGCATGGGGCCGCTACGTCCTCTTATGGAGGATCCGACTATTTCGGAGATCATGGTTAACGGGGCCAAACAGATCTACATACAGCGTGAAGGACGCATCTATAAATCTGATATCAAGTTTGAAAATAACCAGGAGCTTCTTCATACTGTCCAGAAAGTTCTGGCCGGGTCGGGATCGAACAAGCGCGTCGATGAATCTTCGCCTTATGTTGATTTTTCACTAGCTGATGGCTCGCGGGTCAATATCATTCTGCCGCCGTGTTCGATGGTCGGACCGGTTATGACCATCCGGAAATTCAGCGATGACATCGGAACCGTGGACGATCTTCTGGAACTGAAAACGATGGATAAAAAGATCGCGACATTACTGATCGCCGCAATGAAGGCGAAATTCAATATTATTTTTTGCGGTTCGACAGGCGCCGGTAAAACGACGATGTTAAATGTGTTTTCACGGCATATTCCATCACATGAGCGGATCATTACGATCGAAGATACTCCTGAATTGCGTTTGGTTCAGGACCATGTTGTCAGTCTCGCGTCGAAGCCGTCGAATATCGAGGGGAAGGGCGAGATCACCATGCGCGAGCTTTTTGTCAATTCGCTGCGCATGCGGCCGGACCGCGTTATCATTGGAGAGATCCGGGGTGATGAGTTGCTTGACCTGATCCAGTCGATTAGCAGTGGACACAGCGGTTCATTAGCGATTCTCCACTCGGAGACGACGGAAGACTGTTTCAACCGCATGCTGACGATCATGTTGATGACTGGCATTCAGCTGGCGACCAATGAGATCCAGAAGATCATCGCAAAATCGATCGATCTGATCGTCCACGTCGAGTTATTTATGGACGGGAAACGCCGTGTGACTGCTGTCTCCGACGTTTATTTTGATAATAAAACAGAGAAGATTGTTATAAATGATGTCTTTCAGTTCAAGCAAAGCGGGATGAGCAAGTCGGGTGAGGTTCTCGGCGAATGGGTTATGGACAAAACACCGCCGTCCTGCATACAGAAATTCCACAAGCATATGGTTAAATTGCCGGACGGTTTTTTTAACGAATAGGATTAGCGATATGAAATGGTCAAAATATTTTATACCGACACTCAAAGAAACGCCGATAGGCACTGAAGCGGTCAGTCATCAACTTTCGTTGCGCGCGGGACTCGTGCACATGCTTACGTCGGGTGTTTATTCATATCTTCCACTGGGTCTGAGGGTTCTTAAACGTATTGAAGATATCATTCGCGAAGAAATGAACGCGGTCGGCGCCAATGAACTTTTTCTGCCATGCCTGCATCCCCTTGATCTCTGGAAGGAGACAGGGCGTGATAAAGTGCTGGCCGATGTTATGATCAAGTTCGAGGACAATCGAAAGCGTCCGATGTGCTTAGGCCCGACTCATGAAGAGGTAATCACGAATTTGGTCAAAGATTTTGTCCAGTCATACCGGCAGCTTCCGGTCGTTCTTTATCAGATTCAGACGAAATTCCGCGATGAATTGCGGACACGTTTCGGTATTGTTCGGGCCTGTGAGTTTATTATGAAGGATGCTTATAGTTTTGACCGTGATCAGGAGGGGCTCCAGAAGAATTATGACTTGATGTATGGGGCCTACAAGAACGTTTTTAAGCGATGCGGCCTGGAGACGGTTATTTTAGAAGCTGATTCCGGGGCGATGGGCGGCGATGTGTCGCATGAATTTATGGTCCCGGCTTCAATCGGTGAAGATACGATCGTCAGTTGCAGTGCGTGTGGCCTTCAGGCCGGTGCGACGGAAGAAAGGGCGGAAGGCACGTCCTGCCCGAAATGCAAAAAGGGAAAGCTCACGGCGCAGGTCGCTATTGAATTGGGTCACATCTTTCAATTAGGAACGAAATACAGTAAGGCCCAAGGCGCACAATTCCTTGATGAGAACGGGAAGCAGCAATCGATTATTATGGGATGTTACGGCATCGGTGTCAGTAGGGTAATCGCGGCGATTATTGAAAAACACAATGATGCTAACGGGATCATATGGCCGCGTGAGGTGGCCCCGTTTGACGTGGAGATCTTACCGATACAAGGATCGAAAGAAGATGGCGAGATCAAGGGCCTGACAGAGCAGTATTACGCGGATCTGACGGCGGGCGGGTTAGATGTCCTTGTTGATGACCGTGAGGAAAGCGCGGGGCGCAAGTTCAATGACGCCGATCTTATCGTTATTCCGATTCGGATCACGATCGGCAAGCGTAATCTGGCTGAAGGAAAGGTCGAGATCAAGCTGCGAGAGACCAATGAGGTGATTTTGGTCGAAAAGGACCAGGTAGCGAAAAAGATTGCTGAGATGACAAGGCCTGTATGTGCGACAAATTGACAGAACAGATTAAAGCTCTTATAATGCCATACATTGATGAAGTATCCGCCGCGCTTGTCGAATTGAATGTTAAGCATAGTGGAAAGACCGTTGTGATTGATATTATTGCCGACCGGCCCGGTGGTATCACGGCTGGTGAATGTGCGTGCATTAACAAGAAAGTTAATCGTGACATCGAAGAAAAGCAATGGTTTGGCGAGGATTATGTTGTTGAGGTTGCGTCGCCGGGATTAGACAGGGATCTTAAGACAGCAAAAGATTTTTCACGGGTATTAAGCCGGAGGATAAGGGTTCATCTTTTGGAGACGATTGAGGAAAAGGTTGAGCATCTTGGCGAGGTTGTTGAAGTTACGGAGAGTGAAATTTTAATCAAAACGAAGGATAAAACCATCACGATACCGTTAGGATGTATTTCCAAAGCGGTACAGGTGATCGAATAGAGACAGAGGAAGGTGAAGTTATGGAAAGTGTTGAATTATTAGGAATTCTTGAACAGTTGGAGCGTGATAAGGGTATCAAAAAAGAGATCCTCATCGAGGCGGTCGAGGCGGCGGTGGCGTCGGCTGCCAGGAAATTATGGACAGTCGATAAGGAAGATGATATTCGTGTTGTTTTGGATATCAAAACCGGTAAGCTGACCGCTTATGCCGGTAATGAGGAGATCCGCTCAAGCGAATTCGGACGCATCGCGGCGCAAACGGCGAAGCAGGTCGTTATCCAGCGGATCCGCGAGGCGGAAAAGGACGTTATCTTTGAAGAATATCAGGAGAGGATCGGAGAGATTATCAGCGGGGCGGTCTACCGCTTTGAGAAGGGTAGTATCATCGTTGACCTTGGAAAAACCGAGGCCTATATTCCGAAGAAGGAGCAGTCGTCGAAAGAGGAATTCCGGCAGAGCGATCGCATCCGCGCGTATGTTTTAGATGTTCGCCGTGAAAACAGGGGGCCGCAGATCGTTCTGTCTCGGGCGCATCCGAATTTTATCAAGCGCTTGTTCCAGTTGGAGGTTCCGGAGATATTCGAAGGGATCGTTGAGATCAAGGCGATTGCAAGGGATGTCGGCGAGCGGACGAAGATCGCGGTGTGTTCAAAAGATGAGAAGGTAGATTGTGTCGGGGCCTGTGTCGGCATGCGGGGTTCTCGCGTCAAGAATATCGTCTCGGAGCTTCAAGGCGAGAAGATCGATATTGTCCGGTATGCGTCGGATATTAAAGAATATATTCAGGCGGCGCTTTCTCCGGCCGAGATCTCACAGATCCAGCTTGATTTTGACGACAGGAAAGCCAACATCATTGTTGCGGATGACCAATTATCTTTGGCGATTGGCAAGCATGGCCAGAATGTGCGCTTGGCCAGCCAGCTTGTTGAATGGGAATTGAACCTGTTCTCGTTTGAACAATGGAAGCAGTTGCAGGAAGAGAGAGATTCGGATGAAGAAACCGAAGAAGAGGTTTCAATCGCGGACCTTTCCGGCGTCGGGGATAA
>DAOWBD010000040.1 GCA_030634235.1 Candidatus Omnitrophota bacterium
AGTTTGTATTTTAACTCAAGAATACCTCATTCTTTTCGCAGCAAAAATAATGGTATGGAGGAAGTTTGTGTAGCTAATAACACTGCCGTCTTTTTAAGATATCCATAACAGGGTTATTTAAGGAGAATAGCCATGAGAGATAAAAATATTTTTAAAATTATTGATGAAAATTATTCTTGGTTATTAGTATTTGTTGGTTTTTGCACAATTTTTATTTTTTCATGGTTGGATGAAGCTATAGATTTTCCTCATCTTTTATTTAATGTTCAAAAGACGCCTTTTAACTGGAGGGAGGCTCTTCTAGAGTCTTTATTGATAACTATTGTTGGAGTTTCTACATTATTATGTTTGAGCCGTATTTTTAATAAGAAAAGAAAAGCGGAAAAGGAATTAATTAAAGCTCAAAAAGAATTAAAATTTGAGAAGCAAAAACTTGAAGAAGTATTGAATATCGATTGTGAAATAAGTTCTATTTTAGGGTTAAATCAATTAATTAGTTTTATAATTAAACAGTCTGTAAAATTGCTAGAGGTGAAAAGATGTTCCTTGATGTTTTTAGATTTCGATAAAAACGAGTTGATATTTAAAGGATCAGAAGGCTTGGAAGATGAAGTAATAAAAAACAATAAAATTATCTTTGGTGAAAGAATAGCTGGTTTTGTTGCTAAGGACGGTAAACCAATATTAATAAAAAATATTGATCATTCTGAGTTTGCTCATGTCGAGAAGATAGGAAAATATACTAGCAAGTCTTTTATGATTGTGCCGATTATTTTGCATAATAAAGTTGTTGGGGTGGTTAATGTGTCTGAGAAGGAATCAGATGAATTAAAAAGGAGAATATTTACTAATATTGATTTAAAAGTTCTTTGTAGTATCGTTCATCAGTCTGCTGTAGCAATCGAAAATGCGAAATATTATCAAAAACTCGAATATTTAACACATACGGATGATTTAACAGAACTATTTAATCATAGGCATTTTGTTAAAACTCTAGATATAGAAATAAAAAGATCACAGAGATATTTACGGCCTTTATCGTTGTTAATGTTGGATGTTGATAATTTCAAATATTATAATGATACTTATGGACATCTTGATGGAGATTATCTGTTGAAAGAAATAGGGGTTGCATTGATGAGCGTTTCAAGAGATGTTGATATTTGCTGTAGATATGCTGGAGATGAATTTGTTGTTATTTTACCAGAAACGGATATAGCTCAAGCAGAAAAATTTGCTCAGAAGATTAAGGGGGCAATTGATAAGATAGATTATAAAGAAAAAATAACGGCTAGTTTTGGTGCCGCTGAGTACAATAATTACGAGCATGGAAGGATTGATTTAGTAAGAAAAGCTGATCAAATTTTGCATGAAGAAAAAAGACTTAAGAAACTTAAGAATACCTAGCATCAATGCTTAATTTAGTATAATAGTTAACCTTATCAACATTTCTTAATGTCTAATAATTCCTCCGAACTGCACATTGCATATAATTTTCTCTGCCATTTTATCAGGCAAATATTCTAAAGACATTTTTTTTAATTGCACTCCCCTGAAAAAGGCGTGTGAAATCGCTGAAATTTGGCGGTTTCGCTTTGAAAATCTAGATTTCTCAGGTTTGTTTAGGAGTTGGGGAATTCACCCAGAATTCACCCATATATTCCTTGACAAATACAATTCTTCTATTAAAATCTAACTAGTAAAATTTTAATAGTTATGAGGTCCTTGTGCCTTGGGTCATAAGTTTCTTATTCAAACATAGATACACTAAATAGGGGTAGCTCATGAACATACGAAAAACGCTTCAGCAGACAGTCGATCGCTTTCGCGATAAACCCGGAATTATATTTGAAGAGCAAACAATTGCCTTCTGGGAAGTCCAAGCGCAGACACTTAAACTCGCTAATGCCCTGCGCACATGCGGGGTCAGTAAGGGAGATAAAATCGCTATCTATCTTCCGAATTCGCCGGAATATATTTACAGCTATTTAGCCTGTTTTCATCTTGGTGCCGTTGGCGTGCCCTTGGATTTCATGCTTAAAAGCGATGAGTTGAGTTCCTGTTTGGGGCATTCGGAAACAAAGGTCCTTATTGCAAAAGACCGGACGGATGTCGATCTTGGGCAAATTCAGGAAGCCGTCGAAAGCCTTCAAACGATCATTTTATGCGGCGAGAAAGCCGCAGAGACGGAAGGCTCACAATATCTGTGGTATAACGACTTAATCGCGGAAGCAAGTACGGATTTGCCCGAAGAAACGATCGCGGATAGCGATCCCGCGCTGATCATGTATACCTCCGGCACGACGGGAAAGCCGAAGGGCATTCTACTGAATTACAAGCATCTTGAAGGGTCGCCAAAGGCGATGGAGTATTTTGTCGACCTGACCGACAATGATATTAAATTAGCCGCCATACCCTTAAGTCATATTGGCGGTTTTATTTATGTCCAGAATTCAATTTTATTCGGGATCACGCTTATTCTCATGGACCGGTTTAATCCGTTTAAATTCCTGGAAAATATTCATCGCTACAAGGTCACGTGCTTCCACATTGTCCCGGCAATGTACAATGCGATCCTGTCACTCAAGCAGATCGAGAATTTTGACCTGTCGTCGCTGAGGTGGGTCGTTGTGTTCGGAGCACCGAGCTCGCCGGAAACCCTCAAGCGTTTCCATCAATACTGCCCGAACGCGAAGTTTTTAAACGGTTGGGGAATGACCGAGACATGCCCGCCGAACACCGTCACGCCGATGGATAGCGACAACATTGCCAGCGTCGGTAAACCCGCTCCCAGCTGCAGCATCGCCATCGTTGACGAAGACAGCAACGAGCTTCCAGCAGGAGAGATCGGCGAGATCGTGATCTCCGGATGGGTCATTATGGATTGTTACTACAAAGATCCCGAGGCGACCGCGGCGATGAAACGTGACGGCCGTCTGCATACGGGAGATTTGGGCCGGTTTGATGATGAAGGCTTTCTCTATATTGTCGGGCGGAAAAAGGAAATGATCAAGGTTGCCGGGCAGATCGTCTACGCGCCCGAGGTTGAGTCTGCTTTTTACAAGAACGAAAAGGTCGCGGAAGTCGCGGTCATCGGAGTTCCCGATGAATTACGCGGCGAAGCCGTGAAGGCCTTTATTGTTTTAAATGAGGCCGGCCAGGCCCTCACCGCCGAGGAACTGCGGTATTTCGCCAAAGAGCATTTAGCGCATTTCAAGGTCCCGCAGCATATTGAACTACGCAATGAGCTGCCAAAGAACCGGACAGGGAAGATCGATAAAAATTTATTAAAAAATGAGGCTTTAACTCAGTAAGCAAAGGGGAACATGATGACGACACAAATGAAAAAAGATGTCCATTTAACAGGAAAAGATCTGATGCAAATGGTTCAGTTGCGTCCGGAAGATATCGGAAAATACGCGATCGTTCCCGGGCCGAAGGAGAGGCTCGACGGTTTCTTGAAATGCATCGAGAACCCGATCAAGAATTTCAGTTTCATGGAATACACGATGTACACGGGCGACTATAACGGGACAAGGATCACGTCGATCAACGGCGGGCGATTCTCGGCGGATACCGCGATCACGACAGAGATCCTCTGCAGCGCCGAGGCGGCGACGATGATCCGCATCGGAAGCTGCGGTGCGCTTAGCGACGATATCAAGATCGGCGACCTGATCGTTGTCGACAGCGCGATCCGCGGCGACGGCGTCACACCGTACTATGTCGATGATCCGAGTTTTCAGCCGGAATCCGATAAGGCCCTGACGGATGCTTTGTACGAATGTGCAAATGTGTCCGGGTATAAAGTTCACCGGGGGAAGGCCTGGTCGACCGACGCGATCTTACGTGAAACGCGCGAATACATCGGAGGGGCTATCGATCAAGGCGCGATCGCCGTTGACATGGTCACGTCGGTGTTCCTGACGATCTGCCAGCTGTACAAAATCCCGGCGACGGCGATCTTGGCGGTCAGCGATCACATCATTAGCGGTGAGATGGGCTTCATGGATACAAATTATTACATGGCCGAACATGCGATGATCGGCATCACACTTGACCTTGTCAAAAAGCTCGAAGGGCAGACATCGGCCACGACATAATGCATAAAGACAAAAAACAAAAAAACATTAAAGAGTCACCCTTATTCTGGCCGGCAACGATCAAAAGGGGCGTTCTTTGGGTCCTTGACGAAACATTGATCCCGCAAAAGATGCATTACATTAAAGTGCATGACCTGCCGGAGGCCGTGAATGTAATCCGCCGGATGAAAACGCGGGCATTCGGACAGTTTCTCGTCGTGCTCAGCACATTCTTACTGATCATTAATAAGAGCAAGGCTCTCTCGGATAAGGCACTTCTGGGCCAAATAAAAAAAGCGGCGGGCCGTTTGAACAACAGCCGGCCGACGTTCCCGTTTTCAGAGGTCACATCAATCGTTGTCGGTTGGGCCGAGACGGCTCTCAAGAATGGTATGGAGCTCAGGCCGTTTGTCAGCAAAAACATTATGGGCTATTTGGCGGGGATTCGTGCCCGACGGCTCGAACGTGTCTGCAAGATTGCCGATGCAATCAAGAACGGCGACAGTATATTGACGCATTGCAATGTCAGCGGTGAGCTGGCGATGGCCGCGTCGATCTGTCAGCAGCAGGGAAAAGAGATTCACTTTTTTGCCACCGAGACCCGGCCATATTTTCAGGGAGCGAAGCTGACCTGCTGGGAATTGAATCGCATGGGGGCGAAGGTAACGTTGATCGCCGACAATGCCGTCGGTTCGGTGATGGCAGACGGCCTGGTTAATAAGGTGATCGTCGGATCGGACCGTTCCTGCGCGAACGGCGATTTCGCCAATAAGATCGGGACCTATCAGATCGCGGTCTTAGCCGAGGAATTCGGTATTCCGTTTTACGTGCTAACACAGCCATCGAATAAAGTGAAGAAAGGTTCCGACATTCCTATTGAGATCCGTAAAGCGAAGGAACTGCTTGTCTATTCGGGGAAAAGGGCCGTCAGCGGTCCGGTTGACGGGTTTTATCCCGGATTTGACGTTGTTCCCCATCAACTTATTACAAAGGCGATCGCGATCGATGTGAATTGACAGGCGTTTCGTCCGGCAATTCATCCTGAGCCTGCCTGCTGGCAGGCAGGCGAAGTCGAAGGATCAGATGATTAAGAAAAAAAGCGTCATTCTCATGCAAGGGGTTTTCGAGCCTTCGGTTTTTGACCGGCTCGAAAAAAGGAAGGGCAAGAAATTCTTCATTCTTGAGGGAAGGCCCGGCCTGCAAGCGGCCAAACGCTCATCGCGCGAGTTGATCAAACGCAAGATCACCCCGACGCTGATCGCGGATAATATGGCGGGTTTTCTTTTTTACAAGGATCTTGTTAATGAGGTCTGGCTTTCTTATCAGTCTGTTGATAAGAAAGGGGCCGTTTGCCAGGTTGGCGGACTAATTTTAGGGGTTTTGGGGCGCACACACAACGTGCCGGTATATCTTCATCCCAGCAACCAGGAATTACAATTGCTGGGGCATCCGAAAGATATTACGCGCTTTAACGGCATGAACGTCGCGCCAAGCAACATCCCTGGGTACGTCCCACTGGTCGAATGGGTTCCCAAAAAATACATTGGAAAAATCTATGGAAACTGAAGCAATACAAAATTTTAAAAAGAATATTATCTCAATCGGTCGGCTCCTGTGGGAGAAAAACCTTGTGACCGGCCTGAACGGAAATATCAGCCGCCGTGTCGATGATGAAACGATCGTTATCACTTTGGACGTGACATGCCTGGGACTGCTCCAGGAGACTGACATCTTGCACATGAAGCTTGACGGTGAGGCCCTGGAAGAAGGCAATGTTTCAACCGAGACGCTACTCCATACCGAGGTTTATAAGAATTTTCCGGAAACAATAGCTATCGTGCATACCCACACCACTTACACCAATGCCTATTTTTTGGAGAACAAAAGTTTAATCCCTCAGATATTCGAATCGAAGATGTATTTAGGAAAAATCAAATCGGTCAACCAGGTTACACCGGCCGTGACAGACGCCGCGCCGGTTATTGAGGCATTAAAAAGCAATAACATCACTGTTTTGCGCAACCACGGAGTTATCGCAAAGGGAGAAGACCTGTTCGATTGTTTCCTTTTGATCCAGGCGCTTGAAGAAGCTGTGGCGGTCGACGCGATCAGCCGTCTTTATGCCAAATCCCCCGGGAAAAAAGAGCAGAACAAGGAACTGGCAAGCGTTCCGTCGGAATCAAAGAAATATAAGCTGTTTTCTCAAGAACAGATCGACGATATTGTCAAGATCGTTAATAACGATCCGCAAATGAAGGACCTCGGCGCACAGACAAAGATGACGATGGACCTTGCGGTTCAATTAGAGGAAACAGGGGCAACGTATAGTTTTTCTTTTGAAGATGGCAGGATCGCGAAAGTCGGCAATGACACGGGTGCGGAATTTCTGATCTCAGCGCCGGAAAACATCTGGCGCGCAGTCTTTAACCGCGAGATCGACCCGTTTGTCGCTACAACGCAAAAGAAGATGAACCTTAAAGGGGATTTTGCCAAGATCTCAAAATGGTACGCGCCATGTAGCCGAATCTTTGAGCTGTGGGGCGAGGTTCCCGTTGAGTAAAGGACTGGAAAATGATCGATCATGCAAGTTTAATACAGACTTTAGACGCAAAACTCAATGAATTCAATTATGTCCGTGAGCCCGTGATCACGATACCGAATATCGAATACATTTCCTACATGAAAGACAAAAGTGTTTTTAAGGTCAAAAACCTTTGTTCTGTCATTGATCTGCCGGACAATATGGTTGATATCGGCATGGCTAAAAATTTTATGATATTCCTCAAGAAAAGCCTGCTTGATCAATATGGTGACGCGTTTTTATGGAAAGAGCTCGAGATGTGCTTTGTCGTTTTGTGTAGCGATAGGTTATACAAAGTATTACAGCCCAATGAAGGAAAAATTATGAGTGAGGCAAGTTTTTCATTGAACGCCATGCTTGGTACATGTTTTATCAATAAGGAAGTGATTGACAGTTTTTCTGTCTCCACGTGGGGAATTTACTTTTCAGGAGAGCATTTTAAGGCAGTCGATAAAATTGTTACGCAATGGATCAACGAAAAAAAAGCGGCTCCCCAGAGTTAAGCCATATGGATACAACGATCATTCAACAATTCGGCTTTCTGATCAATGGCGAGATAAAGCCTATCGTGGGAAGCAACTATTTCGAATCCGTTGACCCTTCAAGCGGTGAGGTCTTTGCCCGGACGGCGAATGCCACCATTGAGGATATGCAGGAAGCGATCCGGGCAGCGCGCGCCGCTTTTGAGGGGGGGCGCTGGTCGAAATTAACGGTCGCACAACGCGGCAAATACTTGATTAAGATCGCACAGCTCATTCGTGTCAACGCCAAGGAGCTGGCAGATCTTGAAACCCGCGATACGGGTAAAACGACGAAACAGACAACTTTTATCGATATCCCGACGTGCGCGGATACATTTGAGTATTTCGGAAAGATCACGACGGAACTCGACCGGAAGATCAACCCCGTACAGGCAACGGTCAAAAGCGTTACCGATCGCGAACCGATCGGCGTTGTCGGCTGCATTATTCCATGGAACTATCCGCTCATTATGGCGGGCTGGAAGATGGCGCCGGCGCTGGCGGCCGGGAACACGGTTGTTTTTAAGCCGTCCTCGACGGCGAGCGCCTCGGGCGCCTATCGCGGCGTGAGCGTGACGTCGTGCGTGCGCTCGCACTCGGAGTTGATGTTGTCGTCAAG
>DAOWBD010000089.1 GCA_030634235.1 Candidatus Omnitrophota bacterium
AAAGGGCATCCTGAAGACGGGAAAAAATCTCGCCTTCATCCAGAGTGGTGCTGATGAGCCGCGATATTTTCTGAAGGGCGTCAAGGCCGCCGAGCCGTTTATCCAGCTCTTCTTGGGCCTTGTTGAGGTCCAAATCCGTTTTGACGATCAATTTTGCCTGTTCATCCAGGTCGTTAAAGGACTTCTTTAATGTTGTCAGGGAATTCCTGAGTTTGTTGATCTTCTCTGATTTGTCGATAATCAATAGCAGGAGGACGCCGAGCGTGACAAAAGAAAACAATCCGGTCGATAAAAGAAGGTATGGAGAGAGGTTTCCCATGGTTTTTTAATTGCCTATAAAATAGGATTTGTGTATTTTTTGTGCTTTTCCGTGCTTTTCCGTGCTGTGTAAAATCATACCATAAAAGCTGCAAAAGGTGCTAGACATATTGAAAATTTTGGCCCTAACTGATCGCTATTACAACGATACTTTCGTTTAGAAGGTACGGTTTCTTGAATTTCTCGACTGTTTGGAACGGGCAGATCTCGCCGTTGGAATACATCCCGATGATCGGGACGCTCTCGCCAAAAATATGCTTGATGTTCTCAATCTCCTCAAAGGCCATCCGGCCTAATAGCTTTAAGCGCGCCATCGATTCAAAAATAAGGATAAGCTTTGGTTTCTTTCCCAGAAGCCCTTTTTTGACTTCTTCCGCGGCATTGATAGCCGCCTGCTTGCAGGAGTCTTTATTGCTGATCATGATGTGGACCTCCGCGCCTTCAGGGACGTCGCCCTGGCAAACAATGCTGCCGTCCGGTTGAATATCAACGGTGTTTCTCAAGAGATACTCATTGCTTCCCTCGACAAAGATCCCTAGCGGATAAAGGATCGACATCTGGCCGAACAGGCCCGAATGGAGGCCTTTTGTTTCATCGCCGAAATACTCCTCGTAAAGGCTGGAAGCTTTTTTCCCGCTGATCGTCTTGATGACGTTGCCCTCTGCTTTGTCGATGATCCGGGGCTTTCCAAGCGGGCGCCAGCCATGCTGGCAGCCGACATTAACGCTGGCATGTCCGCCGATGATCAATCCTGTTGCGGCGTTCGTCAGGACGTGGTCCTGGAACATCTGGAAGGTTTCGGCAAAATGAAAGTCGTCACAGCTTCCTGCCCCGAGGATAGGAAAGACATTTCCGAAGATTTCCTGTATTCCCTTAAGGAGGATAGAATTATTTTCCAGACGCCCGTCTACAAGGAACATAAAGGCCTGCCGGCTATGCTGCCCGAAGTCAGAGAGCGTGCTTCTCGCTAAAATGCTTCCTGAGCGGTAAAGATCTTGAGTATTAAGGCCGTCGACGAAGCCGGCCCCGAACTTTATTTCATCGGAGCTGATTGTCAGAACGGCGATGCCGCGGGTTTCGATCGAGGTGGATAAGATAATGCCGGCCGTGGAGCATCCGATTATTTTGGCCTCGTTTAAGATCGTTCGAAGGGCGGGTAAGGTTTCATTGGGGTTGTAGTGGATGGTGCTGAAAACAAGGGCAATATCGATCTGATCGGCATTCAGATCCGTTTTTGAATGAAAAGCGGCCTCTCTGGCGGCTGTTTCCGCGTCGATGGACTGGCTAAAACCGATACCGATATGAGTTGTCATCGTATAAATTGCCTCTTGTGAGCATAAGGTGCTGCTCGCATTCTATAAATAAGACTAATACAAGTATAGCTTTTATCAGGGGAAATGAAAATCAAAAATTAAGTATGTTTGGGAAGTGCTTATGGGGTGATGGTGGTGGTACCCCCAACCGGATTTCGATAACCCATTGTTTTCTGAGGGTTATCGGAATCATTGTTTCTCTAAAATATTTTGCTGTGACAATGATTAGAACCGGAAAAACTACGTTTTTTGCTGCTTCAAAGGGCTGAAAATACCATAAAAAATGCCCACATTATGTGGGCATTCTTTATGGTACCCCCAACCGGATTTGAACCGGTGTTTTATGGCTGAGAACCACATGTCCTGACCAGGCTAGACGATGGGGGCTTAGAGCTTTTGTAGATAATATCACATTTCTCTTCTGGGTCAATATAAAATTTCTACAGTCTAAGAATTCCCTTGACAGAATATTAGAATATGCTAATATTCTAATCAACAAAGGAGAAGCTTGTGAGTAAGGAGGAAAGAGTAAACACATTTGATGTGGCCGCGCGCATGCTTAAGGCGGTCGCGCATCCGGTTCGCGTTGAGATCATTAATCTTCTTAGTCAGACAAAAAGGCTGTCGGTCAATGAACTTAAGGAGATGCTGGGGATCACCCAGTCGATGACCTCGCAGCATCTCGCGCAATTGCGCAATACCGGCATTTTAGGCGCGTCCAAAGAGGCGAATGTTTGCTATTATTATATTCTTAACAAGAATGTGCTGAAGCTTTTGAGCTGCATAAAAAATTGTTGTTAAAACGAAAAACTATTGGAGGGAGAGAGATGTTCAAGAGATTTATTTTATATGCTTTAGGGCACCCAAAGAAGATCATTGTCGTGACTGCGGCCCTGGTCGTGCCGATGCTCGTCGCGGGTGGCTTTTGTTCACGGTCTTTATCGGAGTGAACCTCCTGCAGTCAGCGTTCACCAATTGGTGCCTGATGATGAATATTCTGAAGAAACTCGGATTTAAGTAAAATTCTTGTGCAGACAGTAAAAATCCTTTACTATTCTTATAGCATTCACTTTGGTAATCTCCCGAAAAGGAATAATACGTGGACTTGTGGCAAACAATCTTGTTGGGGATCGTGGAGGGCATTACGGAGTTTCTCCCGATATCGTCGACGGGGCATTTGATCTTGACGTCCCGTCTTCTCAATATCCCGCAAAGTGATTTTCTCTCCAGTTTCCAGATCGCCATCCAGCTCGGCGCGATCCTAGCTGTTGTTTTGTTATATGCACGGTCGCTTATTCTTGAATGGGAAATTCTCAAGCGCGTCATGGCGGCCTTTATCCCGACGGCGGTCATCGGCCTTACTTTTTATAAGGTCATCAAACAGTACCTTATGGGCAGCGAGCTCGTTGTGGCCTGGGCTTTATTGATCGGCGGGATCATCTTGATCATCTTCGAGTTTTTTTACAAGGAAAAGGAAACTTCGCTTGGCGAGATCAGCGCTCTTAGTTACAAGCAGGCGATTTTAATAGGGGTTTTTCAGTCTTTCGCGATGGTCCCCGGCGTCTCGAGGTCCGCCGCGACGATCATCGGCGGGCTATCGTTAGGGTTAAAGCGTAAAACGATCGTGGAATTTTCTTTTTTACTGGCCGTGCCGACGATGGTCGCGGCAACGGGGCTCGACATCATCAAAAGCGCGGCAGAGTTTTCTGTCGACCAGATCGGCCTTTTGGCGGTCGGCTTTGTTGCGGCATTTCTCGTCGCGGTTGTCAGTATCAAATTTTTACTTTACTTTATCAAGAACCATAATTTTGTCGTGTTCGGTATTTATCGTATTGTCATCGCGCTTTTGTTCTTAATACTGTGGATGAGATAAGGCATGCATAGAAATAACCTATGGATCGTCTGTTTTTTTCTGGCCGGATGCGTCGCTGCCGCGTCCGGGCCGAGGGCTTCCTCAAAGCAATGGGAGCGGCCGTCGATCGCCTTGACGGATATCGAACAGGTGCAGACCGGGATGACCTACAGCGAAGTCGCCGATATTATGGGAAACGCGGTCAGCATCGGATACAAATCGACCGTTGATTCAAGAGGGGGCTATGAGGAGATTCTCATCAAAAACCCTTATGATACGGAGATCTTAACGCTTGATGAGACGCGCTACAGGGTTTTATATTATTTTACGCATATCAGAAGGGCTGACGGGGTCGTTGCGGATGACGAGCTAACGCCGCTTGTGTTCATCGAGCAACGGCTGGTCGGCAAGGGAAAAGAGTTCCTGGCTGAACTGACAGGCAGGTTGGAATAAAGGATGAAATCAGAATATTGTTCTTTCGAAGCGCTTGTTTCGCCCTATGACTTGAAAAAGCCGGTCGATTGGAGCAAACAGTTCAACCGTTGTGCACCGACGGACGTGGAGATCGGCTTTGGAATGGGCGAGACGCTCATGCGCATGGCGCAAGAGTCTCCGGACAGGGATTTTATCGGCATTGAGCAACACTGGGAGCGCATTTGTAAAACTTTGCGCGTTATGACGAAAGAGCGGTCCACGGCGCCGGGGGCCTTCGAGAATGTTCGGGTTTTGCGGGTGGACGCGCGCGTTGTCTTTGAACGGCTTTTTGCTCCCAAAAGTATCGATACGGTTTATTGCCTTTTCCCCTGCCCGTGGCCCAAAAAGGGGCACATCAAGCACAGGCTTTTTAATAACAATTTCTTACGGCTTCTCAATAACCGTCTGAAAAAAGGCGGGCGGATCAATATTGTCACGGATTTTTATCCGTATTTTGAATGGGTGTTATCTGAAGCCAAAGGAGCCGGACTGCGCGCCGAGACATCGACTGTCGGGCCGCAATATGGTACAAAATTCGAACGGAAATGGCGGGACGAAGGGCAGGAAGAATTCTTCAAGCTGGAGCTTTTTAAGACAAGACATGTCGAGGCCCCGGTCAAAGAGGATGTTATTTTGAGAAGTTACACACTCAATAAATTTGATTTTGACCGTCTCCAATTGAAGGATGAAAAAGGAAAGGTCTCGGTTATCTTCAAGGATACGGTTTTTGACAGAGGCAAACAAAAGGTCATGATCCATGCCCTTATCGCCGAGGAGCATCTTACCCAACATTTCTGGGTTACGGTTACTAAAAAAACGAAGGCATGGCGGATTGCCAGGGCCGAAGGGCAGAACTTTTTTCCGACGCCGGGGATCGCAAAGGCTTTGGAACTAGTGTATGAAGCTGCAAAGATCG
>DAOWBD010000135.1 GCA_030634235.1 Candidatus Omnitrophota bacterium
AGCCGGTCGCGTCGAGCGTTGCGGACTTACTTGTCATCTGCGTGTTATTCGTCGAGATCCGCCGCTTCCCGACCGTAAAATTACTATGAGCTTCCGTAAAAACAAAATTCTTGAATTCGGGGATGAAAAGGATTTTCGACATCCCGTCGAGAATGTTCCACTGCCAGAGATGGCCGTCGGTAATATTTAAAGACCCTTGCCCTGTCATGTCCCGCCATTGATCCGCCCTGCCTTCTACGTTCGCGAGTAAAGAAAACGTCCCGGCGAGCTTCTGGTTCTTGAGCTGTTTGTCTTCCCGGAACCGGGCAAAATCCAGGCCCTGGAGATCGAGTGCCGCGTTAAAGGGAACCTCGTCGCCGCGCAGGTCCGCCGAGGAAGTGACCGTAAGGTCCCCGCCGTAGACCTTCGAGGAAACATTGCATTTACTGATCGTGAGATCTCTCTGCGTAAAACGGATGGACACATTCTCAAACAGATACGAGTTAAGCATGATTTCATCGGACGCCATGGTGAGGGCCATCTGCCAGTTGCGCCAGTCCGGGATCCGCCCTTTGTAAATACCTTCTCCCATGAGAACTCCGACGGGATTGAATTGCTCGACACGGTGCTTGATCCGAGGGATAAGGGCCTCGGTGTCGCCTAAGTCCAGGTCGAACTTTCCCCTCAGGTCGATATCCGCGGGGGCGTCGTCAAAGAGATGCGCGTCACCTTTAAGGCTGAACGGGGAATTTCGATATTTCCCGTCGAGCGCCGTGAGCTGAAAAGCGGAACGCAGGATCTTGATCTTGGCGGCCAATTTCAATTGGTCCGCGCTGACTCGGGTATCAATAACAGGACGGGAGAAATTATTGAGCTGGCCGTTGAACGTGTAGGGCTTTTCCCGGTAATACGCCTTGAGGTTACTCCATGCCAGGAGGTCTTCCTCGTAATAAAGCCGTCCGGAAATATCCGTAAAAGGTTCGGGAATCTTTTCATGGGTGAGCGTTGCGCCGGTCACGCTGGCAGACAGATTGATCTCAGCGTCGGAAGGTGAAAACAAAGGCCCGTTATAATCGGCATTCACAAGGGCCTTGCCGGTCAGGTCGGCCGGGATCTTTTTCTTAAGAGAGGGAAAGAGCGTCAAAACTTTTTGAAGATCGATGCTTTTCGATGAAGCGTTGATGTTCAATACGGGTTTAGCGCAAGCGATCAGTAATCCGGAAAGCCGGATGTCGGTCTCCTGGGTGTTGAGGTTTAATCCGTCCGTCAATATGTGATCCGGCATGACGGCCACGATTCCCTCGAGGTTGCTGATCGCCTCAAGGTAAGGGATGCCGGTCAACGCGCCGCTTGTGAACCGGAACGTTCCCTTGTAATCGACGGGGTCTTTGCTTTTTGTATCGTGTTCAAAGAAAAAGTTGAAATAAGGGTTCCCGTTAAAGCGCATGTTCTCGGCGAGGAGAATGTCGGCGGCCTCAAGGCGGCCGAGGGCCTCGATGAATATTTTCTCGTGGTCGAAGGAGACGCTTGCCTTGTGCACATGGATATCGCTTTTGGCCGACCGGGTAGCCCCGACGGTGGCCCGGGCGTCGTTCATTGTGAAGCCGCTTTGCATGTCGAACTTGCCGTTTCCCGAACCGTCGTGGGACCAGGTCAGGTTTGTTTTCGTCGTCGAGAGATCCCCGCGAAGGGTCATGATGCCGGCCGTGATGTCCGTTTTTTCAATGTTGAAGTTTCCCTGCAGCCGGATTTTGCCGTCGCCCTTAACGAGCGAGGCGTTTGAGGCTGTAATGTTTCCCTTGAAGGATCTGTTCTCGTCGAGGATAAGATGGGCGTTGTTGACAGTAACGTTGCCCTGGCTCGTCATGTTATTTTGGAAGATCGTTAACAGGTTGAGGTCCGCCGTAATGTCTCCCTGGAATTTCTTGCCGTCGGAAGATGTCATGCGGACGGCAGGGAGCCGCACGCGCCCTTTAGCGTTCCATTTATTATCGCGCCATGTTAATGACATGTCCGGAACATGGATGATCCCGCTCATCCGGTTGTTCGCGCCGACTTTGATGCTGGCCTTCCCGGTAAGAAAAGACCCTTGGACGTCGAGCTTATGGTTTTCATAGATCACGCCGAAATCAGCGGAGGAGATAATGCCGTCTGTGAGCTGCGCATAAGGGCGGGACGTGTACGTCAACGGAAGATACCGGGCAAGGGCAACGTTGTCGAGCATGATCTGCGCCGTCAGTTTCTTGGGAAGGAGCCCGTAATTCCCTTTGATCCTGAGCGCGGTTTTTTGTTTGGGTACTTGCGCCTGAAAGACAAACCGCACGCCTTTGTTCAAGGAAAGCGTGGTGTGTAGCCTGATGTTCTCGACGGACTCAAAGAAGTCTCCGCCCGTCGACGCGTCGTTATAATGGATCGTTCCGCCTTCAAGGGCTAATTTCCGCAGAAGAACAGAAAAGGAGTTTTTGTTTTCTACGTTCTTCCCGATGCCGGGAAGGTCGGAGAAATTCCAGGCCCTGTCTTTGCCGCGGGAAAGGGAAAGATAAGGGTTTTTGATCCTGATGTTCGGGAGGATGATCGCTTTTTTCCAGAAAAAAGGAGCAAGGAGAAGATTGAACGTGACCTCATCAGCCTGGATGAACGGTTTGAGGGGGTCATCTTTCCGGGATATCGAGATATTCTTGATGATAAATCCCTGAACGGGGCGGAAATCGATAGACTCGACGGAAACCTCGCGCTGCAGAAACTCCTCGGCTTTTGTCGTTATGAACCGCTTGAATTGGATGGGTAGAAAGACATTGTCGATATAAAAAAAGGTCGCGATCCCAACGACAAGCAACCCGATCAAAATAAGGACGATCTTACGCTTCATAATGCTCATTATATCGGAGTTTAGAACGCTCTTCAACGTGTATTATTCTTTACATTTACACTCTAGAGGATTATTTTCGACGGCAGGCATGTAGTGAAAGGGGGAACGATTTAAATTCGGGTTTCTACTGTGCAGGCGCCCAAGAGGTGTTATACTTATAAAGTGAGGAGGGCGGTTCAATTGAAGAAAATCCTGTTCGGCTTCATTTTTGTTGCGCTATTGGCCTCTGAGTCTCAGGGGCTGCCTTCTCTTCGTATTGGAGAGGGATCCTTGATGCAGCCAGACGGTACCGCGGCTGCCCGGGAGGGCCTTTCCAGGGAATATTACGATGACGGGGTTCTCAAAAGAGAGACAAACTTTAGGGATGGGCAGGTGCATGGACCGTGCCGACTCTATTACAAAGAAGGTGGCCTCAGAAAACAGGTGAACTATGAAGAAG
>DAOWBD010000037.1 GCA_030634235.1 Candidatus Omnitrophota bacterium
CTTCAAAATAGGAACAAGCTGGTACTTGCGCGCGAGCACCTCGGGAACAAGGTCAATGATCTTCGAATCGATCAAGTAATTGCTCAGGTCGATGCGCTGAATATCCATCTGCTGGGAAATAAAGTTGACCATATCCTCCTCGCTGATCAATCCCATCCGTATCAGCACTTTGCGCAGCGGCTCGCCGCTGGCCTTCTCTTCCGTCTGAGCTTCTTCCCATGCTTGTTTATTGATGATCCCCTGTTCAACCAGCCACTCACCTAATGATTTCTTTTCCTGTTTCGCCATTACTTACGTTTCCTTTTTTAAAACCTTTTCCACTCTCACAAGAAAATCCTGAGGGTCAAAGGGCTTGACAATATAATCGCTGATACCTTCCGTCTCAAAGAGGGGCTGCATCTTCGCGTAAGCCGTCAGCATGATCACCGGAATCTCTTTGGTTATCTCTTCCTCCCTGAGTTTCTGCAGCGCGGTATATCCATCCATTTCCGCCATGCCAATATCAAGAACGATCAGGTCCGGAACCTCACTGGTCGCTTTAGATAATCCTTCCAGGCCGCTGTTGGCCGTAATGACTTCATAATTGTTCGCTTCCAGCCGGATCTTGATCAACTCGACCAGATCCACTTCATCATCAACAATAAGAATCTTTTTTTTCGACATATCGCCTCCGATCACGTTTACTTAAGATGCTTTATTTAATAGTTCCTCGATCTTCGCAAGAAGCATGGGCGGCTCAAAAGGTTTCGTGATATAAGCGTCGGCGCCGACTTCCCCGCCGAGCTCCTTATCATCTTGCTGGGCCCTTGCCGTAAATAAAATGATCGGAATCTTACTGTAGCGCGTATCGTTCTTCAGCAATCCGCAGACCTTGTACCCGTCCATCTTCGGCATCATCACATCCATCATGATCAGGTCGGGATTCTCGCTCTTCGCCTTATCTAATCCCTCCTGGCCGTTGCTGGCCGTTACGACCTCGTATCCGTTGGCCTCTAGGCGCATCTGCACCATTGTGACCAATTGGGCCTCATCATCAACAAGTAGAATTCTTGGCATATCACCCTCAAACTTTCTTCAACAGGATTACACGAAAACTTATCGTATTACTTACCCATGATCTCTTTGATCAGTTCCTCGGCATCGGAAGCTTCATCCGGATAGGTCACGCATCTGAATTTTAATTTGATCTTGTCCGCTAATTTCTCGCGCACCAGATAATCATCGACCGCCTGCTTTAATCGCCCCTCGGCGCTGAGCGCATCCTGTTTGCTGCTGTTCGGGAGGATCACGATGCACTCATGCGAATCCTTAAGCGCCGCGCCGCCTGAATGATTAAAACTTTCTTTAAGGACATTCTCGACGCCCCTTAATGCGGAATAAATATTCTCTTCGGAGACCAGCTCTTTCGCTTTATCAAAATTCGCGATGGAAACGATCATCAAAGACATCTTGCCGTTGTTCTTCTTGGCCTCCGCGATACCGCCGTCAATATACTCTTTGAGAAGCACATCCTCCGCGTATTTAGGAAGCGTGAAAATAAATTTTGTCCCCTTGTCGATTTCGCTTTCCACCCAGATTTTCCCCTCGTGCATCTCAATAATACTTCTGGCAATAGAAAGTCCTAAGCCGGTGCCCCGTTCCCCATCGCCGTGAACACGGCCGATCTGCTGAAACTTGACAAACATCTTCGGGATATCCTCTTCCGTCACGCCCTTGCCCGTATCCGCAACGCTGCATTCGATCTCGTCCTCTTTTTCCTCGACGGAGATCTCGATGGACCCCGCGTCGGTAAATTTTAAAGCATTGCCGACGAGATTCGTGAATACCTGTATGATCCTGTCATTATCCGCATAGGCATCGACCCCTGCCTCCGGCACATTAACGCGAAGTTCCAACCCTCTATCCGCGGCCTTTGTTTCAAAGAAAGAAGCAACCTGCTCGGCGACCTTAGTGACACTGATCATGCTTTTCTTGATCTCAATATTGCCGGCCTCGATCCTGGAAATATCCAGAAGGCCCGTAATCAACCGGGCGGGACGGTCTATGCTATCCCGGGCGGTCACAAGAACCTTCGCCTGCTTTTCATTGATCTCGCCCAGGATCCCGTCCTGGATAAGTGTGATCCCTTCTTTCGTGATCGCCAGAGGCGTGCGCAATTCATGAGACACCGTCGATATGAAATCGGATTTTAAGCGGTCGAGTTCCTGAAGTTCCTTATTCTTCTCTTCGAGCTCCTTGTAAAGAAGCTTAATCGCTTCGTTGGTCTTCGCAACCCCCCACTCATGCGCCTCGACATCTTCCTGCGCCTCTTTGATCTTCCGTTCAACGGTTTCGTACTCCTTGACCAGGAACCATAATGTTTTCGCCATAACACCGCTGACCATCACCACGCTCTGCGGCTTGCTCTTAAGCAACTCTTCGTGCACATCATCGCTTCCGGTCGCGTTGATCACCTCGTCAAGAGGGCTGCTTGTAATCAGCTCTTTCCACGTGTCTGCCGTCGGAATCTTCAGCTTCGCGGCCAATTTCAACCCCGGCGCCTTATCGTCTTTATCAACAATGCCGGCGATCTTAACGGACGGGTCGTCTTTGAACATTCCGATCAAAGCACATCCGGCCCGGCCAGCACCGACAATAAGAATATGTATTTCCTTCTTCCCCATACTATGCCTCACCAATACATGCTTTGACAGCCGCAATCAGCTGCGTCGGATCGCTTGTCTTAACGCAGTAGTCATTAGCCCCTGCCTTGCGCGCCTTGACGGCATCGACCGCGTCGATCGCGCCTGTTGTCACGATGATCTTCATCGCCTCCTCATCATGCGCTTCGCGAATCTGCCGGCACGTTTCGAACCCGTCGATCCCCGGCATCATCGTATCGGTGATCACCAAGTCCGGATTCTCGGATGCCGCCAGGGCAACCCCTGCCTCCCCGTTTTCAGCGATCACAATATTGTCATAGCCCGCCTTCGCAAGGAAACGCGCGACAATCTTGCGGTCGGAGTCCGTATCATCAATAATCAGTATTTTTTTGGACATAACACTTCCTTTGTTTCTTTGTCATTCCCGCGAAAGCGGGAATCCATAACACATCTGGATACCCGATGGAGTTTACCCCGCATTCTGGATCCCCGCTTTCCAGACTGAGTCAAATAGCCATATTTTCGCAATGACAAAATCAAGTAAAATACACTCATGTGACCCAGTCTGTCCGCGGGGATGACAGGCATTTAAACTTTATTGTATCCTATCACTTTTCACTTAACACGACCAGCCGTCAGGCCTTTTCTTTTAGTTCCTCTTCCTCGGCCTCAATTTCACTGATTTTGAGGTTCTTCGGGATCGTAAACAAAAATGTCGTACCCTTACCCGCTTCCGACTCGATCCAGACCCTGCCCTTGTGGTCGTCAATAACTTTCTTGACAATGCTCAGGCCCGCGCCGCTTCCCTCGAATTCATCAGTCGAATGCAGCCTTTTGAAGATGCCGAAGACCTGATCATGATATTTCGGGTCAATGCCGATGCCGTTGTCCTTGACCGAGAATTTATGGCACTCATCATCGTCATGATAGCGCACTTCGACGACTGGCGGCGTCTCCTGCTTCGAAGAGAACTTGATCGCATTGTTGATCAAATTCAGGAACACTTCGGTCAATTTAATCCGGTCGCAAACGATCGTCGGCATGCCCTGATGGATCTTCAGGTCCACCTTATGCTTATTGATATCGAATTCAATGCGCTTGCGGACGACCTCAATGAGCTCGCTGATATCAACCTCCTCGAACGGATTCTTGATCCTCGAGATCCGTGAAAGCGCCAGCAGATCCTGGATCAAATTGCTCATGCGGGCCGTTCCTTCACGGATCTCTTTGAGATATCCGATCGCTTCCCCATCGAGCTTATCCTTATAATCCTCCTCGAGGAATGTCGCGAATGAAGACACCCCGCGCAACGGCGCCTGCAGGTCATGGCTAACCGTGTGAGTAAAACTATCGAGTTCGCGATTGGCCTCTTCAAGAAGCTTGTGCTGCTCTTCGAGTTCGGCCTTCTTCTCTTCGACGCTTGCCTTGGCCGCCACAAGTTTATCTGTCATCTCATTAAAGGAACGCGCCAGGGTCCCGATCTCGTCACTTGTTGACGCCTCGGCCCTCGCGGAGAAATCCCCGTCCGAAATAACACCGGCGACGTCCGTCAGTGCCTTGATCGGCTTAGACATCGAATGGGCGATCACAATAGCCATGACCACGACAACAGCAAGAAGGGCCAAACTGATCTTCAACAGCATCGCACGCAGACGGTTCGCCGAAGCGATCACCTCGGCCGTATCCATCTTAACGACCATGCCCCAACGGAAAGATGGAAAATATCTACGAACCGTCAGGACTTCTTCTCCCCGGTAATCGACGGATTTACCCGAACCCTTCTTGCCTTCAACGGCCATGCGCACTTGCGACCCCGCCTCTGTCGCGGCCTCGGCCTTTCTCTTAAAAGCAGCTTTCGGATCAAAGCGAACGGGACTGATGAACATAATATCGTTCTTGACCTTTGCCGCAAGGATCGTCTCGCCCGTCTCGCCTAAACTCGTATAATCCTTGACTAATTGACTGACCCCCGTATTGCTCATCTGCAGGATAAGCACGCCGATAAGCTCCGACCCCTTCAAGACAGGAGCCCCGATAAAAAGAGCGCCGTCTTTTTCTTCCGGGCTATATTCAAAATCGGATATCTCAACTTTCGACGATTTGATCGTCCGGACGAACACCTTAGCCAGCTGGGAATCTTTATAAAGGGCCATTTCATAAAGCGACATGATCTTCCTGCGCCCCTTGGCCATAAAAATGACGTCACCGTCTTTGTTAACAAGATAAAGATTGTCGTAATCAGACGACTTCTGGTAATACGTGAAAAAGGGGCGAAACTCATTATCCACGTCGATATATTCGGGCGAATAGGCACCATGCTTGCTCAGGGCTCCGTTGAACTGCTCCATCGCGTCGATAATATCGGCCGTGTACGACAGCATCGTGACATTGCGCTCTTTCTCGCGCAGGTAGGTCTCGATCTGATTCGCCTTATTATCAGCGATGGCGAACAGGCTATTGGTGATCTCCTCGACGATTGCATCGCGCGAACTGTCGTAACTGATCTTCGTCGCGATCGCCAAAGGGATCAGGGCCACAAACAAGAACCATAAGATGAACTTGGTCGTGATCGGAAGATTTTTAAAAAAGCTGAACATCGGTATTACTCTCCAAGATAAGATGCGATCTTCTCTAACAAATAAGATGAATCGTAAGGTTTATGTATGATCTCTTTGACCCCCCGCTTGAAGCACTGCCGTTCAAGATCTTTGGCTCCCGAAGCTGTAATAATAATGATCGGGATATCATTGGTCGCGGGATCATCCTTTAAATGACAGCAGAATTCATAGCCGTTCATTTTCGGCATAATAAGGTCCAGCAGAACCAGGTCCGGCTTCTCCTCTTGCACTTTTCTCAAGCCCTCTTCCCCGTCAGCCGCCGAAACAACGGCATACCCTTCGTCTTCAAGCCGGGTCTTGATCATCAAAATTTCATCCTTTTCATCCTCAACATATAATATCTTTTTCATCGTGTTCCTTTCGCAAACGGCCGCATTTGAATGGGGCCTCTAAGTTATCCCCCCTCTGGCTTTTTTGAGCAACTCCACGCTGTTTTTGGCGTCATTCGGATACGTGGCAGCCCCGACCTTCAAGACAATGTCTTTCCCTAGCTGTTCACCGGCCGAATACTCATCCAAAGCTTTTTTAAATCGGCCGCATACATTATCAACATGGTCCTTACTGCAATTGGTCAATGTCACAAAACATCCCTTCAAATCCCGGAAAACAGCATCCCCTTGCCGATGCACCTCTCCTCTTAAAATATTTTCCAGGCCCTCCAGACAGCTCAACCGCACGGACTCGGGGAAAGACTTCGCATCTTCCTTTACGCTTTCCATTGTCATGGCAAGAAGCGACATGCGCGTATTCGCCCTTTGGGCTTCCTTGATGCCGTTGTCCACAAAATCCTTCAAAGCCGATTCGGGCGTAAACTTCGGCAAGGTGAAAATGAACTTTGTTCCGACTCCCAGCTCGCTTTCGACCCAGATCTTCCCCTCGTGTACCTCGACGATCCCCTTTGCAATGGTCAGCCCCAATCCCGTTCCCTTCTCACCCGACCCCGGGGTGCGCCCAAACTGCTGAAATTTGACGAAAGTACGAGTAAGGTCATCTTTAGAAATTCCTATGCCGGTATCAGCGACAATACACTCCACAAAATCCCCCCGGGCCTCTCCCGAGATCTCGACAGATCCTTCTAACGTGAACTTAAGAGCATTATTGATCAGGTTCGTGAACACCTGGATCATTTTATCGCGATCGGCGAAGATATCGATATTCTCACCGGAAAACCGCACGCGCAGATCGATGTCTTTTTCCTTGGCCTTCATTTCAAAGGTCGACATGACCTGTTCGGCAAGCCGCACGATATTCAACCGTTCTTTCCGTGTTTCTATTTTTCCCGCTTCCATCTTGGAGACATCGAGCACATTATTGATCAGCCTTGCGAGCCGGTCCATATTATCCTTCGCCGCCGAAAGGATCATCTCCTGCTTCTCTGTAATATCCCCGGCGACCTTATCTAACATAAGATTCAGGCCTTCCTTAGTGATTGAAAGAGGTGTGCGCAGCTCATGGGAGACCATCGAGATAAATTCCGTCTTCATCGCGTCAATTTCCTTTTCTTTCGTTACATCGCGCAAGATGATCACTGTCCCGATCCTTTTGTCCTTTGGCCCGACGGGGGATATGGTACACTGCAAGACCCGCCATTCATTATGAGGCATAATGACCTCCCTCATAATGATTGTATCCCCGGAACGAGACTCTTCAAGGGCCGCGTCGAGATTAACGAGCTTCATTTGTTCGTTTAAGACCGGACTGACAATCTCTCCCTCAGAAGCCAGCCCCATCATCTCCCGCGCTTGAGGGTTCAGGACCGCAACATTCCCTCGAGCATCAAGCATGATCGCGCCCTCCAGCATACTTTCGATCATACTTTCCATTTTTGATTTCTCAGCGCTGATCATTGCCTGCAAGCGTTCGATCGCATTGGCAATCTGATTCGTCACCGTATAAATAAACTTGACCTCATCGGCCGAGAAAAGGTTCTCTTGCGCGCTTGAAAAATTGAGAACCCCGACAACCTTTCCGCCAATAAGAAGCGGGGCATTGAACGACGACTTGAGTTCTCCGAACTCGCGTGTTCCCGAACGCCCGCCATCCGGCTCAACCGGAATGATCCTGACGTTCTCGGGCTGGATATCAATCTGTTTATTTCGGAATTTCGCGAATTCGCAAAGAAGGTTTTCCTTGACCTCATCAACATATTGAACGCTTTCCGGATAACTCGGCTTGATAATAATGTTGGCTGCCTGCCTATTGAATAAAAGCGCGCCGCAAACATCATAGTCAATGATCTTGAAGACAGATTCCATAACAAGTTTCAGTAATTGCTGATAATCCACCGTATAGGGAATTAAATCAGAAACCTCATGAAGCACCGTTAATTCCTTTGTCCGTTTCTCGGCCCGTTCCTGCTGATCCTTTAAATGCCCAACCATCTGGTTGAACGTGCGCCCCAAAAAACCGATCTCATCTTCCGACGCCACATCCACTTTGACATTCAGTTTCCCCTTACCTATTTCAGCGGCCGCCTTTTCCAGTTTCACAATCGGGCCCGAAATGCTTCTCGAAAAAAGAATGCCGGCCAAAATACAAAATACCACTCCCAACAGTGAGACTCCTAACAAAGCCTCCTTAAGACGGGCAACGGGGGCAAACACTTCTTTTGCGTCATACTCAATGATCAAAAGCCATCCCAAACCTTTATAATCTCTATACCCGTGTGAATGCCCGTGAACGATTAATTTTTTGTCTGCTCCGGGACGCGCCATCACAGAATAGTATGTATGCTTTCCTTTTTTCTTAAATTCATTCAACACCAAAGCAGGGGCATCAAAAATAGTGCTTTTATCCGTCCCATAAAAAACTTCCCCGCCTTTAGACAATAACTCGATGTTCGTCGTTTCATATCCTGAGGATCTCTTTACTGCGTTTATGATCTCTGCTATTTC